>CAYUPD010000204.1:0-2741 GCA_964446645.1 uncultured Rhodospirillaceae bacterium | reverse complement strand
GCAAAATGCATCGCGTCGCACATCGACCCGCCGTTGCCGCAACTGAACGCGCGCCCTCCGCTTTTAAACGCCTCGGCCAAAAGCACGCCCGCCTTGTCGATCCCGGCCAGCGTTTCGGAATCCTCAAGCAAATTCTTGAGGCCCTCTTGGGCCTCCCGAAGAGCGTTTTGAACGACGTTCGTTTGCGGCATGAATGCGTCCCCCCGGCGTTACTTGAGAATAAATTGGGGCGGACGCAACTGCGGCGTTTCTTCCGCCGCAACAAAAGGCTCGGCGCTTTGCATAAGAACAATCGGCTCCGCCATCGGAAGGTCAGCCGCCTGCGCACGAGCTTCGTCCGCTTCCGCGCGGTCGTTTTCCATCTTTGCCATCGTCTGATCGTATTCTTCCGGCGGCGTAAAGTCCTTTGGCTTGAACGGCACATCCCCCAAACGCGGCCATGATTCTCCGTCCGCGCTTTCTTTTTCGTCGATAATAACCGGCTCAATAGCCTCTTCAGGCTCGCCTTCGATCACGATAAATCCCGGTTGCGCTTTGACTTCCTCAGGCACTTCGTCGTCCCCGAAAACGTTTGGGATATAAACGTTTTCGATCGACGCACACCCGCCCAACAGAAAAAAACACATACACGAAACGATTGATGATGCGCGACGCCCGATTTTCATGTAAATTCTCGCTTCTCTTTGCCTTTCAGACATGCCTTCCGGCGGACCATGACCTTAGCAGAAGAATCTCCTAATCCCCAAACCGGAAAAAAGCTTGAGAAATCGCTCGACGCCGTCAACGCTCTCCGCAAAGCCATGTCGGAACGACTCGGCGAGCCAAAACAGGCCCAACCCCCGAAGCCAAAAGACAAAATAGCCGCATCCAAGCCTAAAACGGCGAAGAAAAAATCTTCCAAGCCCAAAAAACCGCGCGTCGTCGCTCCCAAAACCGCGCCAAAAGCCGAAACTCCCAAACCCGCCGCCGCTCCGAAAGCGGAGCCAAAACCCGCCGCCGCCCCTTCCGGCAAACCCGAGGAAAAAGAATCAGACCTCCGTTTCGATCTTTTCGAATGGACGCGCATTCTGGCCCGCGTTTTCGTCGAAAGCCATAAGCTCCTTCGCGACTATATCGTCCGCACCAGCGACAAGCCCATCGAGACGATTTCGGTCTCGCCCACTCCGATGATGGACTCGTTTGCGCAACTGATGACGCACTTCCTCGAAAATCCGGAAGCCTACACCGAAGCCCAACTCGCCACATGGCAAAACGGCCTCGACCTCACCCGCGCGACCCTCTTGCGCCTGAACGGCTTCTCGCCTCCGCCCGTCGCCGCGCCCGCCGACAACGATAAACGCTTCAAGGCCAAGGACTGGCAGACGAACTGGCTTTTCGACTTCATCAAGCAGGCCTATCTCTCCTCGACCGACGAAGTGCGCCGCCTCTTGCAGCAGGAAACCTCGCGCGCGGGCGACAAAATGGCCAGAAAGCTCGAGTTCTACACGCGCCTCTTTCTCGACGCGAGCGCCCCTAACAATTTCTGGATGACAAACCCGGAAGTCTTGCGCGCCACGTTCGACAGCAAGGGCGAAAACCTCATCAAGGGCTTTAAGAACCTGCTTCAAGACATTGAAATGGGAAATGGTTTTCTTCGCATGACCGACCACAGCGCCTTCGAAATCGGCAAAAACATCGCCACGACGCCCGGCAAGGTCGTCTTCCAGAACAACCTCATGCAGCTTATCCAGTACGCGCCCCAGACCGAGACCGTCCACCGCGTTCCGTTTCTTGTTATTCCGCCGTGGATCAACAAATATTACATCCTCGATCTGCGCCAGAAAAATTCGTTTATCGGCTATCTCGTCTCCCAAGGGCATACCGTCTTTTGCATCTCGTGGGTCAACCCGACCCGCCGCCACGCCTTGACCCAGTTCGAGGACTACATGGAAACCGGCGCGATTGCCGCCCTGCGCGAAGTCCGCCGCCTCACAGGCGAGGACGAGGTCAACGTTCTCGGCTACTGCATCGGCGGCACTCTTTTGACCTGCCTGCAAGCCTATCTGGCCGCCGCACCCCAAAAACCCGCGGGCCTCCCCAAGATCAAAAGCTCGACCTATCTCGTCACGATGATCGACTTCTCACAGCCCGGCGATCTCGGCGTCTTTATCGACGAAGACCAAATCCGCCTCGTCGAAGACCGCATGCTGCGCCTTGGCTACCTCGACGCCAACAGCCTGATTTTGACCTTCAACCTCCTCCGCTCCAACGATCTTCTCTGGCCCTTCATCATCAACAACTACATGCTCGGCCGCGAACCCTTTGCCTTCGACATCCTGTACTGGAACACGGATTCGACCAATCTCCCCGCCGCCATGCAAAGCTACTATCTGCGCCGCATGTATCTCGAAAACAAACTGATCGAGCCACGCGCCCTCAAAATGAAGGGCGTTCCCATCGACATTACCGATATCAAAACGCCGAGCTTTCTGATCGCCGCCCGCGAGGACCACATCGCTCCGTGGCGCTCGACATATTCGGCCACGCGCTTTTACAAAGGGCCTTTGACCTTCCTTCTTTCCGGATCGGGCCATATCGCGGGCGTCATCAATCCCCCCGAAGCCAAGAAATACGGCTACTGGACCAACAGCCGCCTTGTCGAAGACCCCGATTTGTGGCTTGAAAAAGCCAAGCCCCATCAAGGCTCGTGGTGGCCCGCATGGATCAAATGGCTTAAGTCTTACGCCGGAGAGGATGTCCCC
>CAYUPD010000203.1:0-2743 GCA_964446645.1 uncultured Rhodospirillaceae bacterium | reverse complement strand
AGAGATACAGCATAGTGCTGACGACGGAGAGAGGGAGAAGGGTATTGCTGGACGATTGGGATACGGAAGCGCCGAATTATACGGGCTATCCGCCGTTTAGCGCGGGCTGCCCGGATGCGTTCGGAGGCATCTGCAGCGTGTTTAGATAGGGACGCGTTTCAGGGGCGGTTTTCTCATCAGACTCTAAATTAAATGACCTTGAAGAATGTGGGCGTCAATACATGGGCCCGAAAGTTAATTTATTTTGCCCTCGCATCGATTGAGAATCCAAGGTTTCTTTTTGGATTGCGCACTTATAAGTTTATAAAAAATTAATAATTATGAACATAAGCTCAAAAAACGTCTGGGCATAAGTCCAAACGGAGGGTGTTTTATGAGCCTAATGCGCAAAGAACTATTTCTTGTTGCAGCGCTTACTATGAGCGTTTCGCCTGCGTATGGACAGGCTATTAACGCGGGCGATATCAGTCGCGAACTTGAGAAGACGTTGCCTTCGTTAAGGACGGAAAAACCGGGACTGGCGGCAGAGCCGTTCAGAGCGCCCCGTGAAAAAGGAGGAAACGCGCTTGCTGAAGACCCGATGAAGAGGCTGCCGAATAAAGAAGAGTTTGGTGCGCCCATAACGGCGTTTTATCTTTTTTCGAAAGCGATGAAGAAGGACATTTTAAGAATTCTTCACGATCGGATTTACAATCACAGAACGATAACGCTCGACGACTTGAAGGCTATTCGTCAGGAAGTCTGGAATCTCGGGCTTCGCAACAAAAAGCTTCTGCATACGGATTTTAAAATTGTTCCTAATCCCAAAGAGGACAAAGAGAGCTGGCTTATCGTGACGGCGACAGAGATAACTATAAGGCGCGTGATCGTCGAGTCGGATGGGTCTGTGTCTAGGCCCCTTTTGGATAGTGTTAAAAGGGAAGCCTCGAACGAGTTTTATAAGGGAAAGACGCTGGATTTAGCCGATCTGGACAACACGATCAAAACGCGGTTGCGGTTGGGCGATGTGCTTTTGCGCACATCCGTTATCCCGGTGGACGAGAAGCATATTGACTTAAAAATATACGTTAAGGCGTCGACTGTTGCCGAGAACTCGGCGCTTATTCAATACGATAACGATAACAGTTGGACATTCGGGCGGGACAGATTGATCGGGGGAACGTCTTTTCACGGGATGATGCCGGGGGATGATCTCAACGTGATGGCGATGAAAACCGCCGACATGGGGCATTTTGATTACGGCAACGGCATATACTTCGCGCGAGCCGAGTACCAATTTCCGGTCAGCGATTGGGGTGTACGGCTTAACGCATGGGCGTCCGGTTTGCATTATCACGAAGTGCGGAGATCCGGGGGAACGCAGGCGAACGGCGAGGCGTTGGAAATCGGGCAGGGTATTACAAAGCCTGTTTTTACGGGCCAAACGACGATGTTCGATTTACGAGCCGATTTCACGGCGAAGTACACGGTGGATCGCGTATTAGAGACGGTAAGGACGAGCGAGAAAGCGGCTTATGTTGGAAGAGTTAAAGCGTTGTTATCCCAAACGTTAGGCGAGGCGCAATCTTTGCAAGGGTCGTTGATTTTTTCGCAAGGGACGATCGATTTGTCCGGAGAGAGGCAATCGTTGGCGCAAGATCAGGCCGGGCCGAAGGTGAACGGTTTATTTACGAAGGCTGAAATGGACGTGACCTGGTTGGGAAAACTGGGGAAGGACAGCCGGACGGATTTCAAATTGAACGTCAAGGGACAAACGGCGGTTAAGAATCTGGATTCGATGGAAGAGTTTTCATTGGGCGGGTCGACGGGGCTCCGGGCGTTTGGAAGCGGCGAAGCGTCGGGGGATGCGGGAGCCATGGTTCGTGCGGATATTGGCTATACGCTGGAGGACGGAACGAGGCCTTTTGTTCTGTATGACGCCGGCGTGATTAAAAAGGATATCCATTCATGGGCCGGGCAAACGGGGCGGAAGAGCTACGCGTTGCAGGATTTGGGCGTTGGCGTATCGAAAAAAGTCGATGCTATAAATTTAGGAGTTACCTTTGCGCATCAAGTGGGCCCGAACCCGGGTTTAACCGCGCAAGGGCTTGATGTGGACAACAGCAAGCAGCATTATCGGGTTTGGGCGTCTCTATCCTATCGGTACTAATCTCAACCAATCGTCAGCGGAGATAAAAATATGAAGAAATACGCACTATCGATTGCCGTAGCGGCAGCGATTCTCGTCGTCGGATTTGAAGTTCAAGCGGCGGATGTCAAAGGGTTCCGGAGCGCATCGTTTGGCGCGTCCGAAAAAGCGGTTATCGAAGCTGCTGTCGCCGATCTTAAAGTTAAGGCGTCAGACATTCAGCGTGCGCAGGATTCTCTGACAAAAGTGACGACATTGACAACGAAGCTGAAGTCGTTCGAACCGTTAGGCGTACCGGCGACGGTTTCATATATTTTGGGATACAAATGCAACTGCCTGACGCAGATTGTGGTGTCATGGGATATTGCTGAGAAGGCGTCGATTGAGCAACGTAAGACGGCCATGCTTGGGGTTGCGGCGCTGACGAGCCGTTTTGCAGGCGACACGTGGGAGAAAGACGAAACGGTGACGAACCGTGCGATCGGCGAGGTCAAAGAAGGAAGCCAAAATTCGTTTATATTCTTCCGCGGGCAGAACAAAAACGGCGGTGCGATTACGTTGACAGGAACGCCCGTGAAAATGGTGAAATCACAAAAGAGCGACAAGAAAGATGAC
>CAYUPD010000202.1:0-2756 GCA_964446645.1 uncultured Rhodospirillaceae bacterium | reverse complement strand
GTTGTGCAGCTCCGACAGGATAACGCGCTCGGAACGCTTTACAATCTTGTCTGTTTTCAAACGAAGATGAAATACGCCGATCAAGAACGCGTATTCCGGACGATACCGGGTTTAGAAAACGCTGAGTTTGCGCGGCTTGGGGGCCTTCATCGCAATACATTCATCAACAGCCCATTGTTGCTTGATCGGTCTATGCGCTTAAAGAAAAAGCCCTATATTCGTTTTGCGGGCCAGATAACCGGCGTCGAAGGCTATGTTGAATCCGCCGCCATGGGCTTGCTTGCCGGGCTATTTGCCGCATCCGAAAGCCGGGGAAATCTTTGTTCTCCGCCGCCGCGCACGACAGCTATGGGCTCTCTTCTGGCGCATATTACCGGCGATGCGACGATTGAAACCTTTCAGCCTATGAACGTAAATTTCGGCCTCTTTCCGCCGATAACGGAAGGACGCGGAGGGAAAGAACGCAAACGCCTCTACACGCAGCGCGCTAAAAAGGATTTCGACGATTGGCTCACTTCAAGAGGCGAGCAATCAATAATCGAGTCCCGGATACCCTGAAGAATGCAAGTCCCCATGGAAAACAGACTCCGGATGCACATGGTTAGCGCCATCGTCCGGGCCGCCGCTTCCATCGCTTCTGACACTCGTGCCGATTCTACGCCACGAGGCGCAAACCCAAAGCGCATTGGTCTTATATGAAATTGACATATGTCCCCAAGACAAGGCTCGAAAGGAGAGAAGGCCAAAATGGTACTAAAATAGGCCTGTTTGTCAAGGAGAAGGGTAAGTTATTCTGTTGCCGAGACTAATTTCTCGCGCTTCGAACGAACATCGTCGAAAATAGCTTCGACGCCATCGATCTGAACGAGAGTTTGATTGGCGCGCAACCAATCCCCCCCACGCAACGCCTGCATCAAAAGCATGACGCCCTGCTCTAGAGCCTGCCCGGCCTTTTGAGCGATACGATCGCAGTGGCTCGGATCAACGGCCTCGGCAAGCTCGCGCCGCAATTCTTCGACCAAAGAACTGGACGAAGCGTCATTTTTTAGCTCCTGCTCGTTTAATTGGAGCCAATAGCGCCCGCGCCGCAAGGGATCGCGTAAAACGGCATAGGCTTCTTTCAAAGCCTCAAGCTGCTTGGTCGCGTGGCCGCGCTCACCCATACCGCGAATAAGAAAACGTTCCGGCGAAAGAGTCTTGCTCAACGTCGCATATTGACGATCAAGTTGTTCGACATCGACGTCGAGGGAGCGATCAAGTCCGAGTCGAGCAAAATGGTCGATATTGCGTACAGGCTGAACCGTTCCGCAGTTATGGCAAAACAAAGCACGGGTTGAGACCGGCTTTTGGCACAACCAGCAGTACAAATCTCCGTTTGCCATGCCGACAAACTCGTTCATACCGACAACATTAGACATTACGTTCTCCACCGCCCTGACAGCTATTTGTTTAAGAGAATTGCCCAACCCATTGTTTTTAAACAAAACACGATGTAATACCTTATGGGCAAAGGCCAAAAGAATTACATTAGTTGCTTGAAATTAACCTTTGGGATTGTGCTAGAATGCGTCTCCTCATTTCTTGGCGTCACGCGAAGGGTGAGAGTATAGCAGATTTTCTGACATATTGCAGCAAGTTAGGTGAAGTGTAATGCCCGAAGTACTTTTTGCCGGTCCAGCAGGACGTTTAGAAGGCCGTTATAGCCCGGGGAAATCCCCGACAGCACCGATAGCCCTGATCCTGCATCCCCATCCCCAGCACGGCGGAACGATGAACAACAAAGTGGTGTACGGCTTATACAACGCCTTTGCCGAACGCGATTTTTCGACAATGCGCTTTAACTTTCGCGGCGTTGGGCGAAGTCAGGGGGCGTATGATCGCGGCGAGGGAGAGTTGAGCGACGCCGCCAGCGCGCTGGATTGGTTGCAAACGATCAACCCGAACGCGCGCAGCGTGTGGGTCGCCGGTTTTTCGTTTGGCGCATGGATCGGCATGCAGCTTTTGATGCGTCGGCCTGAAATTGAGTCTTTTATTTCGGTTGCCCCTCCGGCGAACATGCTCGACTTCAATTTTCTTGCGCCCTGCCCGGCCTCGGGACAAATTATCCACGGCGGCGCGGACGAAATCGTCCCCGAACCGTTTGTCGCGAAACTGGTCAACAAACTGTCGAGCCAGCGTGGCGTAAAGATCGATTACCACGTTATTCCGGGAGCGTCGCATTTCTTTACCGAGAATCTCGACGAACTGACGACCCATGTCGAGGACTTCCTCGATCTGGCGCTGTATCAACGTCCGGTTTCTCTGGCCATGACGGCTTAAGAGCTTTTTTCCGTTTAAAATCGATTATAAAAAGCTATAAGGGTTTTAGGGCCTTTATGTGCTTCCCAAAAGCGCACGGGTCGGTTGTTTTGTCGTTCATTCTCCCGGCATTCTGTTTTTATGATGCATCGGCTTCAAAAATACATCGCTCGTTTCCTCGGCATTGAAGAGCGCCGGGTAAAACCGGACGTTCCCGTTCAGGGATTGGATGTTTCGATGGCGAAAAACATCCTGTCTTCCTTACAAAAACTCACAGAGTCGATCGTCACGCTCGACCGGAAAATCGGCGCTAACCGCTTGGCCGCATATGTAGCGCAGATTTCAAGAAATTATCCGAAAACGAAAACAGTTGTCTTTGCCGGAAGCGATAACTTCGGAGATAACGTCAAATATGCCTATCTCGCGTTTCTCGATAAAGCCGCGTCAAAGGGCATCTC
>CAYUPD010000201.1:0-2762 GCA_964446645.1 uncultured Rhodospirillaceae bacterium | reverse complement strand
TGTAAAATCTTCCGAAAGGTGACCAACGGATAACGCCATGCGCTTGTTGATCGTCGATGATGAAGAGGATATTTGCGATCTGATTGCCGAAATCAGCGAACGGCACGGATTCGACACGCGCACCACGTCTAACGCCGAAAACGTCGGCCAGATTTTGTCGGAATTTGCCTGCGACGTCATCATGCTGGACCTTATGATGCCAGGCACCGACGGCGTCGAGCTTCTTCGCCTTTTGTCCGAAAAAGCAAAAAACGCCAAGCTTTGCCTTATCAGCGGAAGCGATGCGCGCGTTCTGAACGGCGCAAGACGCCTCGCCAGCGCTCACGGCCTCAACGTCGTCGAGGCTCTGGAAAAGCCTCTTTCCATTCAAACCCTCCACTCCTTTTTCGATTCCGTTACCGAATCCGGCAAAGACCCTAAACTCGAAAACCATGCCCTTGCCATCGCAAATGGCGAATTTATTCTTTATTATCAACCAATTATTGAGCTGTCCTCACGCAGGATCAAAGGCGTCGAGGCTCTGGCCCGATGGAAACACCCCGATCGCGGCATCCTTTTGCCGGATACCTTCCTCAGGCAGATATCCGATGAAGGACTCATGCAGGATCTGACGCAGTTCGTCGTCAAAACCGCCGTTCAACAAATCGCTTCCCTTCATCAGGCCGGGGAAAAACTAACAATGGCCTTGAACGTTACGGCCTCGACGCTTCTCGACCTGTCCCTTCCCGATCAAATTTCGGACGTTTGCAAAAAATACGGCGTGCCCCCGGCCTACCTCATTCTTGAGGTCACCGAAACCGAGGCCATGCGCGATGTCACGCGCACCATGGACGTTCTTTTGCGCATGCGCCTGCGCAATATCGGCGTCGCTATCGACGATTTTGGAACCGGCCATTCGTCTCTGCGCGAGTTGCAACGCATGCCCTTCAGCGAACTCAAAATCGACAAGAGCTTCGTCACGGACGCCCCCAATAATAAAGACTGCGAAGTCATCATGAACTCGATTATCAACCTCGGCCACAATTTAGGCCTCAAGGTCATCGCCGAGGGAATCGAAGACGAACGCACATGGACTCTTTTGCAGGAAAAGGGCTGCGATTACGGCCAAGGTTACTTTATCGGGCATCCGATGTCGGCCTCTGACCTCGGCGCATGGCTCGAGACCTGGCACAAGAAAAACTAGCCCCTATTGTATCGCTAGAACCTGATAAAAGAAAAACGGCGACGTCGGTCCCGCCGAGCACCCGGTCCCTGTTCCTTCGGTATTTACCGAAGAACAGTTCGTCGCAACCAGCGATGCGATATCGCTGTTATAGACGCACCCCATAAGCACCCCTTCCAAAGTCGGCCCGTTCGTTGCCGTTGCCGTCGCATGCGTCGTCCATGTATTGCCCGCCAGTGGCCAATCGGCCCCTGTCGTTATGGTTTCCGCCGTAAAATCCCCAAGCGCCGCCGCCGGGGGAACCGCCGAAACGCCGACGGATCGGTTGTTTATCTCGGAGCATACGCCCCGCGCCACCGGAAGAACGGCAAATATCGAATTCGCCGCGCCCCCGCCAAACCCGTCCGGCTTGCCACGGGGAAAGTACCATCTGTCATAGACGGGATTTGCGGCCATACCCGGCGATGGCGGCGCGATGCCGCCTCCGGCCGGAGCAAAAAGCTGATTGTTGAGCGTCGTATTGGACACGTTGATGTCGATGGAATTAACGGAAATGCCCGTTTGTATCGTGAGCTTTTCCATCCCCATCTTGAGGTTGTCCCCGATCTGCACAAGCGTCGTCGATTTGGTCCGGTTGCTCTCCGACCCCGTCGCCGTGAAGCTGCCTGAACTTGCCGTTATAACCGCAGCGAGGATTGCCAGAATTGCGATGATAAACAGGATAGGGCCGACGGCGATCCCAAAATCGCGGCTTTGCTGTCCGTCGGCTTGAAAAAATATTGCGGGACGCTTCATTCTGCTCGCTTCTCTGTCTAAAAAATGAAGGAAAAAGCCGATACAGATTTGTATAATATCTTTGCCGAGAATATCAAGAAATGTTCTGTCGCGTTTAAATACCGATTCGGCATAAAAAAACCGACCACCCCGATCTCACGGAAGCGGCCGGTTTTTCTTTTTGTCCCTTATTGGATGGCCAACACCTGATAGAAGAAGAACTGCGTCGTCGGCCCCGTGGTGCCCACGCCGTCGGTGTAAGTGCAGCCCGTGCCTCCCGTGGCGCCCGTGTTATAGACGCATCCCGTAGCCACGCCTTCCAGCGTCGGCCCCGTGGTCGCGGTCGTCGTGCCCCCCGATGTCCAGTTAGCCGTATCGCCTGAATCGGGCCAGTTCGTCGCGGCAATCCCGCCCGTTCCGCTTACAAACGTGCCGAGACTCTTCGACGGAGGAACGGCTGAAATCCCCATCGCTCTGTTATTGACTTCGGCGCAAACACCGCGCGACACAGGCAATACCGCCACAACGCTATCGCCGCCGGTTCCTAAACCTCCCACGCTCCCGCGCGGAAACGCCCAACGATCCAAAAGCGGATTGTTCGCCATGCCGACAGACGGCGGCGCAACCCCGCCCCCAATCGGCGAGAACAACTGATTGTTCAGACTCGTGTTGGACACGTTGATATCGACGGAAGATATGGCAATGCTCCCCTCCATCGTGATTTGATCCATGCCCATCTTGAGATTTTCGCCAATCTGCACAAGCGCGGAGGATTTCGTTTTATTGCTTTCAGACCCCGTCCCCGCCGTGAAACTTCCGCTGCCCG
>CAYUPD010000200.1:0-2762 GCA_964446645.1 uncultured Rhodospirillaceae bacterium | reverse complement strand
CGAAATCACCTCAACCGCCGAAACCGACGTCGTCTCCCTCCTTAATGGCGACATCTCCTCTTTCTCTATCTCTCCCGAAGACGCTTGCCTGCCCCGCTCCAAGCCCGAAGACCTTCAGGGCGGCGATGCCTCTACCAATGCCGAAAAAATCAAACGCCTCCTCGCCGGCGAAAAAGGCGCTTACCGCGACATCGTCGTTCTCAACGCCGCCGCCGCCCTTGTCGTCGCCGGAAAAACTCCCGACCTGCGCACAGCCTCGACTCTCGCCGCAGAAAGCATCGAGTCCGGCAAAGCCGCCAATGTCCTTCAAAAACTCATCGACCTTACGAACGCCCCTGCCCATGCCTGACGTTCTCGACAATATTTGCGCCGCGACGCGCGCGCGAATTGAAGCTTCGAAAAAGCTTAAGCCTCTCGACGCCCTCTTTGAGGAGGCTAAGGCCGCTCCTGCGCCGCGCGAATTTGCAAAGGCTCTGCGCGACGCCGCCGACCGGGACGGCGCCGCTTTCATCGCCGAAATCAAAAAGGCTTCGCCTTCGGCCGGTCTCCTTCGCAACAACTTCTCGCCCTCCGCTATCGCCCGCTCTTATGCCGACGCGGGCGCCGCCTGCCTTTCCGTCCTGACGAATGCCCCCTATTTTATGGGCAAAAACGAAGACCTGATCGAAGCGCGAAACGCCGTCGCCCTGCCAGTCCTGCGCAAGGACTTTATGCTCGATACTTGGCAAATCGCCGAAAGCCGCGCCCTCGGCGCCGACTGCGTTTTGCTTATCATGGCCGCCCTCGACGACGACACCGCAAAAACCTTATGCCGCGACGCCCTCGATCTCGGCATGGACGTTTTGGCCGAAAGCCATACCGAAGGCGAACTCGCCCGCGCCTTGGCTCTTCCCGCGACGCTCATCGGCGTTAACAGCCGCAACCTCAAAACGATGACGACAGACCTCAGTCATGCCGCCTCTCTTGTGCGCGCCGCGCCCAAAGACCGTTTGATCGTCGCCGAAAGCGGTCTTCGGACGAAGGACGACATCTCTTTTATGCAAAAGGCGGGCGCGCGCGGCTTTTTGATCGGCGAAAGCCTTTTAAGGCACGCCGACCCCGGCGCGGCTTTGCGGAAAATAAGGGGATAACGAAGGAAGGAAAACAAGAAAATGGGATTCCGCATAAATTTGCCTTTGAGGCAAATTTTGCGGAATGACAAAGAAAGGCGAGTCTCAAGGGGAAGGGAGAAGAGAACGCAAGGATAAAAAAACAGCTTCTTATTGCGCCGGGCTTTGAGCTTTCTTGAGCGCGGGAACTTCGTCGATCGCTTCTTCGACCAGACGCGCCGCGTCCGCTTCGGACAACTTTTCCGTCAGCATGCGCCGCGCCATCTCCATCCCCATCGAAATCGCCGCTTCGCGCACGGCGTTGACCGCCGCGTTCTGCGCCAGCTGAATCCTCTCGGCCGCCATGTGCTGCTGATGCTTGAGCGACGCTTCAAGCTCGGCGTCCGCGCGCTGCCGCATCGTTTCGGCCTGCTGCTTCGCCATCTGCACGATCCTTTGCGCGTCGCGCTCGGCCTGAGCTTGCTTCGCCTTGCAATCCTCCAGCATCGCTTCGGCCTCAGCCCGCAAACTGTGCGCCGTGTTCAGCTCGGCCGATATCTTGCCGATCTCCCCGTCCAGCCATTGCAAAAACGGCTTGCGCACCACCGCGTATATCAAAACCCAGAAAGCGACAAAGGCCACCGCGTAAATGTTGGCCGTCTCCTGGAAAAACTCTTCGATCCACTCGATCATGCCGCGCCCCGCTTCTTGCCCAGAATCTTCGCGATGACCTCGTTCGCAAAACCCTCGGCGTCGCTTCGTATCTGCTCAAGCGCCGACGCCCGCGCCGTCGCGATGTCCGCTTCGGCCCGGTGCAATTTGCGCATAAGCTCTTTCTCCTGCGTCGCGCGCCGCTCGTTCGCCTCTTCCGCGACCTTCGCCAGCTGAACGCTCACGCCTTCGTGCGCCTTCGCCCGCGCCTCGGCCAGCCCCTTCTCGACCGACGCCTGCGACGCCTTCGCCGCCTCGTTCGCCGCCCGCGCCGACTCGATCTGCGCCGCAATCACTTTCTTCCGGTTCCCCTGCGTCGCCGCCACGCGCGGCAGCGCCACGCGGGACATCAGCAGGTACAGCACGGCGAAGCTCACCACAAGCCAGAATATCTGCTCGGGGAAAAGCGCCGGATCAAGCTGCGGCAAGCCGTCCTTCTTACCCCCTTCGGCTTCTTCCGCCCACATGGGCAAAGACGCCAAAAGCGCGGGAACTAAGCTTGCCGCAAAGACGCGGATGTTCCGAAACGAGGCCATGGACGATGCGTTACTTGTACAAGGTCATGATCGCGATGACGAAGCCGAGCAGCAGCGCCAACTCGGTGCCCGCAAACGCGATAAAGCCGATCTTCGACAGCTTCGCGTCCGCCGACGGATTGCGCGCAATCCCTTCGAGCCACGACGAGAACACATGGCCGAGACCTAAGCCGCCGCCGATCGATCCGCCCAACATTGCGAGGCCGACACCGATAAATTTCATCGAAGATTCTTCCATTGTAACGCTCCTGCTTGGTTAGTGGACAAAAACTAGTGCATTTCGATCGCGTCGTGCAAGTACACCGACGCCAGCACGGCGTATATGTAAGCCTGCAAAAACGCAACGAAAAACTCAAAACCGATCAAAACCACGTCGAGCCCGAACGGCAAGATGCTGAAACCGGACAGCCATCCCGCCGTCAACAGC
>CAYUPD010000199.1:1122-2802 GCA_964446645.1 uncultured Rhodospirillaceae bacterium | reverse complement strand
TTTTTTGGCTTTATGGATGCTCTCCAGATACTTTTGTTCATCCGCCGCGCTTTGAACCACTTGCATGAAGACCCCTCCCCTTCGTTTTGGCGCAGTATAATGTTTTCCCATTACTTTCGCGACGGACTCATTAATGAAATTCAGGAAATATGCAAAGCTTTTCTGCCTCGATTCGCCCTTCACACTCGCTCCGGCAAAAGGCATTTTATGTATAATTCGAAAAAACATAGCTAGATCGCGCGGTTACCTTCTTTTCCGGTCGTCTGCAACTTTATCCATTTTAAATACTCTTTATTCCCCTCCGCAATCGGCCAGGCCACGATGCAGGGGCATTCGTAACTGTGAAGCTCTTTCACCCGCGCCTCAAGCGCCGCGTACTTCTCCGCCGCCGTCTTCGCGATAATCACGCTCTCGGCTGAATATTCCGTTTTCCCATGCCATTTGAATATGGACTTAACTTCAGGAAAGATATTGGCGCATGCCGCAAGCCCCTTCTCGACGATCGAGTGAGATATTTTTTCTGCCTCTTCCTTCGAGGCCGTCGTTATATACACCGACAGAAATTCCGTCATGAAAGGCCTTTCAAAAACGTTTCGATATCTTCCGGCGTTGAAAGCGACGTGGCCGCCATTTCCTTGTCGATGCGCTTGGCCATATTGGTGAGGGCTTTTCCCGCTCCGCATTCGACCAACTGCGTCACGCCCTGCTCTTTCATATACAAAACCGACTCGCGCCAGCGCACCGACCCCGTCACCTGCTTCACCAGCAGATCGCGTATGGCCGCCGGATCGCTGACCGCCTGCGCCGTGACGTTCGCAACGACCGGCACGACCGGGGCCGCAATATTGACCTCCGCCAACGCCGTTTTCATCGCCTCCGCCGCAGGCTGCATCAGCGCGCAATGAAACGGCGCGCTGACCGGCAACTTGATGCTCCGTTTAAAACCGCGCTCGGCCGCTATCGCTATCGCGCGATCCACCGCCGCCACCGTTCCGCTGAGTACGACCTGCCCCGGCGCGTTATCGTTCGCCGCCGCGCATACCTCTCCTTGCGCCGCCGCCGCCGCTATCTCTTTCGCCGCCTCGATATCCACCCCAATCAACGCCGCCATCGCCCCCTTCCCCACCGGCACGGCTTGCTGCATCGCCTGCCCTCTTTTACGCAAGAGCCGGGCCGCATCGGACAACGTCAGAGCGCCCGCCGCGCACAACGCCGCATATTCGCCCAAGCTGTGCCCCGCCACAAACTTCGCCGCCTGCGGCAGACGAAAACCGCCTTGCTTGTCCAGCACGCGCACCACGGCCATGCTCACCGCCATCAAGGCGGGCTGCGCGTTCTCGGTCAGCTTAAGGTCGTCCTCGGAGCCTTCGAACATCAGCGCCGACAGCTTCTGCCCCAGAGCCGAGTCCACCTCGTCGAATACCTCCCGCGCCTCGGCAAACGCCGACGCCAGCGCCTTGCCCATGCCGACCGATTGGCTCCCCTGTCCGGGAAATACGAGCGCTCTCTCCATAAAACCTCCTAAAACCTTTTGAATACCGCCTCTATCAAGACACTTGTCAAAATTATGTCAAGCGGGTCTATTAGGGCGGTTATTTTTGGGAATCTCGCCATGTCCGATTTAGCTTCTCGCCTCGATAACTTCATTAACCGCCGCGTCCTTTGCATCGGCGACCTTAT
>CAYUPD010000199.1:0-1112 GCA_964446645.1 uncultured Rhodospirillaceae bacterium | reverse complement strand
CGGTGTTGCCGGTGTAGATGAAGCACTTTTCCACCCCTTCCGGGCCGGAGGTGTCGATCCGCGTCCTGAAGACCCGGGAGTTCCGGACCACCAGGACCGAATACCCCCCGTCCCCGTCCTCCACGTCCAGCGCGAAACCTCCACCCTCGGCGGCGCGGGCAATGTCGTTCGCAACATCGCCGCCTTGGGCGGCAAAGTTAACGTCATCGGCGTCATCGGCTCCGACCTGGCAGGCGAAGACCTCGCCAAGGAATTTAACCGGCTCCCCAACGTCACCGCCTCCCTTTTCTCCGACCCTTTGCGCTCCACGACCCAAAAAACACGCTTCGTCGCGGGCAGCCAGCAGCTTCTCCGCGCCGACCGCGAAAAAGCCCAAGCCATCGAAGAAGACGTCGAGCAAAAAATCCTCGAGTTCCTTCCCGATGCCGTCAAAAACGCCGAGGCCGTTATTCTCTCAGACTACGTTAAAGGCGTTCTGACGCCAAAGATCATTTCGGAAGCCATCCGCCTCGCCAAAAAAGCGGGCAAGATCGTTATCATCGATCCCAAGGGCCGCTACTTCGGCCGCTACAAAGGCGCCTCTTTCCTGACTCCAAATCGCAAGGAACTCGGCGACGCCACAGGCGCCGCCATCACGAACGTCCAAGACGCTGAAGAAGCCGCGCGCTCCCTTATCGAGCAATGCGAAATCGGCGCTATTCTCGTTAAGCTCGGCTCGGAAGGCGTTTGCCTCGTCCGCAAAAACATGCCCGCCCTTCATCTGAAAACAAAGGCGCGAGAGGTCTTTGACGTTTCGGGCGCGGGCGATACCGTCATCGCGACCTTGGCCCTCGCCCTCGTCAGCGGCTTTAAACCCGAAGAGGCTTCGGAACTCGCGAACGTCGCCGGCTCCATCGTCGTCGGCAAGGTCGGCACCGCCTCCGTCTCGCGCGACGAAATCGAACACGAATTGATGCACGGCGAAACCTATGCCGCCGAAGATAAAATCGTCGGCTTTTCCTCGATCTCGGATATCGCCGAACGCTGGCGCAAGCAGGGCCTGAAAGTCGGCTTTACCAACGGCTGCTTCGACCTTTTGCACCCCGGCCATATCTCCCTCCTGCGGCAGGCCC
>CAYUPD010000198.1:0-2815 GCA_964446645.1 uncultured Rhodospirillaceae bacterium | reverse complement strand
AGGCGCGTTAGCCTCCGGAACCATTTCGTGTCCGTCGGGCCAGATCATGACGGCCATAGCCAACAACGTGCCGACATGCTCGTCCGGCAAATGACGAAGGAGGGAACGATGCGCCGCCTATTTCTTGCCGCCGGACTGCTCGGTTGTTTGATGGTGCATCCTGCGCAAGCCGCCCTTCTCGGATCCGCGTGCGATCAACGGGGCGCGTCGCGGATGGATACGGACGGGAAAAACATCGTTGCTTGCGTTTGCAAGACTATGGCGAATTGCGGAACGGCGGATTTGGTATGGAAAGCCATGGCGTCCGCCGACGTGACGTGCCCGGCCGGGCAAGCCATCAAAGCCATCGTTAACGGGGTTCCGCAATGCTCGACGCTTGGCGTCGTCAATTATACGTGTCCATCGGGAACGTCGGCGTCGTCCGTCGTTAACGGCGTTCCGCAATGCACGCCGATCGGCGTTATCAGCCTGTCGTGTCCCGCAGGGCAGTATGTGCTGAACGTCGTGGGAGGCGTGACGCATTGCGCGTCGCCGCCCGAGCAAACGTGTTGCGGCACGTTTCAATATAGCGCCTACCGAGGCACGGCGTATTCTTACGCCTGCATTGTGGGCGGAAAGGCGAAGCTCTGATGAAAACGCCCGCACGCTTTTTCTTTTTTGCCGCCGCCCTGTTTGTCGCGGCGGCTTTGCCTGCGTCGCCTGCGCTTGCGGCGTTGGCCGGAACGGCGTGCACACAGAGCGGCGCGACGAGGATGGACACCGATAACAGGAACGTCGTCGCATGCGTGTGCAAGACAACGTCCAATTGCGGCCCGTCCGATCTGGCGTGGAAAGCGATGTCGTCGGGGAACGCGACGTGCCCGGCAGGACAAGCGTTGACGGGCATCGTAAGCGGCGTGCCGCAATGCGCGGCGATGGGGCTTATCAATTATACGTGTCCGTCGGGAACGGCGGCGACGAGCATCGTGAACGGCGTGCCGCAATGCGTGGCGAAGGGCGTGGTCGATTACGCTTGTCCGTCGGGACAATATATAGCGTCGATCTCAGGCGGAAAAGCGAACTGCTTTACGGTGCCGAACGTGACGTGCTGCGGCACGATAGAATACTGGGGGGCGCGCGGCAGGGCGTATTCGTACACCTGCCTTGAGGGTGGAAAAGCGAATTTGAATCCCTAAACTTCCCCGCGAACGAAAAAGACGCGGTCGAAGCCGCGAAAATCTATCGACAAGTCGATTTTAGAGAATCCCGCCTGTTTGAGCATGCGGCCGACGGCCGAGGTTTGTCCGTCGCCGAGTTCGATTCCGGCGAGCCCGCCTTTTTTGAGGAGCGCGGGCAAGGCGGGGACGACGATGCGGTAAGGGTCAAGGCCGTCCGAGCCGCCGTCGAGCGCGAGGATAGGATCGAAGTCGCGCACGGCGGGCATGAGGCACGGAATATCGGATGAAGGGATATAAGGCGGGTTAAACGAGACGATATCGAATTTTTCGTCGATGCCGTTGTGCCAGTTGCCGAGGCGAAAGGCGGCGCGGGTTTCGAGGCCGAGGGTATGCGCGTTTTCGCGGGCCATGTCGATTGCGCGCGGCGCGAGATCGATGCCGAGGCCGGTTGCGTCAGGAAGAGCGCTTAAGAAAGAGAGAAGAATGCAGCCCGAGCCGGTACCGAGGTCAAGAACGCGCAAAGGACGCCGAGCTTTGAAGGGCCAATAAAAGGGGTTCAGTTTTTTCAGGATAACGCGGACGATGATCTCGCTTTCGGGCCGGGGCTCGAGCGTGGCTTCGTTGGTGCAAAACCAATGGCCGCAAAACTCGCTTTGGCCGATGATGCGGTTGAGCGTTTCGCGGCGCGAGCGGCGTTCGACAAGGGAGGCGATAAGATCGGATTCCTCTTCGGACAGAACGCGCTCAGGGTTGGCCAAAGCTTGATCTGTGGGCAGGCCGAGCGCGTGGCCTATAAGGACGCGGACGTTCAAAAGAGGGTCTTCGACGCCCGCGCATGCCAAGGTGACGCTGGCAGAGTCCATAATATTCGAGATTGTGACGTTGCCCACAAAAAGCCCTCTATGTGCTGCGAAAGGAATCCTAGCAGAAACGCACCGCGTTTGGGAATCCTTGAACGTAAAGGGGGAGTATGCGACGTTCAGAGGTCTTTAGCGCGAGGGGATATAATGACTTACTTGATTGCAAGCGGCGTCGCGGCGGTTGCCGGGATCGCCTCGGGTTTTTTCGGAATCGGCGGCGGGATTATCATTATTCCGGCGCTGGTTTTTCTTTTGGGCATGACGCAAACGCAGGCCGCCGCCACGTCTCTGGCGGCGATGCTTTTGCCCGTGGGGCTTTTAGGCGTCCTCGCCTACTGGAAAGCTGGCGAATTGCCCGTGCAGAACATGTACATCGCGGCGATTTTGGCGGCGGGGCTTTTGCTCGGCGCGCCTTTGGGGGCCAAGCTGGCCCTCATGTTCGACGATGCGGTCTTACGCAAAGCGTTCGCGGGCCTGCTCGTCGTTGCGGCCGTAAGATTGGCGATAAAGTAAAAGGTTTACTCGCCCGGAATGGGATTCTATACATAATCTAGGGTAAGGACGGGCATTGAAATGCGGTCAAAAGCTCTCGTCGCGGTCTTTTTGATGATATGCTGTTGCGGTATGGCGCAGGAAGCCGGAGCCGCCAACGCGATCGGCGATGCGTGCGCGCAGCAAGGCCAGACGGTACTCTCCGACGATCATAAAAATCTTTTGGCTTGCCTCTGCGCGACGGCGGCGAGCTGCGCGGCTTCCGGGCTTGTTTGGAAATCGATGACGGTGAACGTCCTGACGGCG
>CAYUPD010000197.1:2524-2820 GCA_964446645.1 uncultured Rhodospirillaceae bacterium | reverse complement strand
CGCACGCTGCATCGGCGCTTCGGCCGGGCCGGGAAGGGACAATCCTTTACCGCTAACCCCTCCCCTAGCCCCTCCCTCAAGGGGAGGAGAATTTTTAGAGAAGCCCTGAGTGAGTATATGAAAACTTTCCGGAAGAAGTTTTTTGTCGTTCGGGATCACGCAAGCCACTTCGGGCATCGCCTCATACTTCCGCGCGTCGATCTGCGACGCGCACCCCGTCACGATAATCTTTATTTCCGGATTCTCGCGCTTCAGCCGCCGGATCGCCTGCCCAGCCTGCCTCTCGGCCTCGGCCG
>CAYUPD010000197.1:0-2514 GCA_964446645.1 uncultured Rhodospirillaceae bacterium | reverse complement strand
AATCGCCACGTCCTTTAATCCGGCCGCTTCGGCGTGCCTCTTTATCGTTTCGGATTCTGCCGCGTTCAACCGGCACCCGAATGTCAGGACTTCAGGCGCGGTTGGCTTCATCGGTTCCGAAATCTTCGGCAATCTCGCCTTTAAAACTAAGTGCCGCAGGGCCGGTCATCAGGATGTGGTTGTTCGCCTGCCATTCGATAATCAATTCTCCGCCGTCCAGCACGATCGCCGCGCGCCGCGCGCTCAGTCCCCGACGCACCGCCGCCACCAGCGTCGCGCACGCCCCAGACCCGCAGGCCTCCGTAACCCCCGTCCCCCGCTCCCACACCCGCATCCGTATCCGGTCGGGCGCCAGCACTTGCGCGATCTCTATATTGCATCGCTCCGGAAACATCGGGTGCGTCTCGAGATTGGGGCCGACTTCCGAAAGCGCCACTCGCTCGGCGTCCGGCACAAAAAATACCGCGTGCGGGTTGCCGACGTTCACGCAGCACGGCGCAAACAATCCTCCCGACGCCACCGGCGCCATGAGCGTGTCGGCCTCATGCGCTAACGGAATCTCGTTCCATTCAAAACGCGGCTCGCCGAAATCGACCGATATCAGGCTCCCCGCCTCTTCCTTCGCCTTCAAAAGCCCCGCCACCGTTTCGATCACGCAAGATTTGCGGCTCAGCTCTTTGAACAACAGCGTCGCCACGCACCGCGTCGCGTTCCCGCACGCCTGCACCCGGCTTCCGTCACTGTTGTAGATATCCATCCGCACGTCCGCCTTGAGCGACTCCGGCGTTTTCATCACGATAATCTGGTCGCAGCCGATCCCTCTCTTGCGGTCCGCCACGGCCAGCAAAAAACTTTTAGACGGCGCAAATCCGCCTTCGCGGCAGTCGAATACCGCAAAGTCGTTGCCAAGTCCGTGCATCTTAAGAAAGGACAGGGCCAAAATGGACTCCTCTCATCCCTCTCTTATCGCGTCGCTGCCAGCGGAGACTGATCTTTGTTTTGCTCGTCAATCTCTTCCTGCGTAAAAAACGGACTCGCCTGCTGCGGCTGCGGCGCGCGTTGCTGCACCGTCGCTTCCGCCTTCGGCTGCTGCGCCGCAGATGGCGGCGAAACCGCCGGTTGCTGTCCCCCGTAATAATTTACCGGCACCTCAGGCTGCGGCGCAAACGTCGAGGTCGTTTGCTCGCCCATTATGCGCTGCTCGGCCGCCGTCGCCTCGTCAATCGCCTCGATGATCCTGTAATAATGCTCCGCGTGCTGCAGGTAGTTCTCGGCCGCAACACGGTCGCCGCCCGACGTCGCATCCCGCGCCAATCCCTGATACTTTTCATAGACTTGCCACGCGTTCCCGCGCACACGCAAATCCCCGCAATTGCTGTCAAACGACTGATGCCTCAACGACGACGCAGAACGCGGCCGGTTGCCCATCCCGCTGCTCCCGCCGTTGCCGTTTCCTCCGCCGCCTCCGCCGTGATGGCGGCTCCGGGGACGTCTGCCACTGGGTCCTTGTCTCATTTTTATGACCGTTCCTGTTCTATTTAAGCCTTTATTTTTCGAGCCTTCTTGCCTTAGGGCCTATCTCAATTCGCCCTTTTCTTACCCGCAAGAGCGCCGTTTCTCTTTTTACGGCATCCGCGGGGACTTTTTCCGCGCGGGGTGCTCATCTGTCCCGATCCTAGTCCATGTGCCGAAATTTTTACAACTCTTTTTTTTACCATTCAGTCCTATGAATTTTCGGCATTTTTGGTAAATTCGGCAGGTTGTTGCCCTTCTGCCGCTCTTTTTTGCCGAGGCCCATGCCTGACTTCTCTCACGAAATCCGCTTCGGCCGCCTGGAGGGCAAAATCGTTTGCGGCGTCGACGAAGTCGGCCGAGGCCCCTTAGCCGGGCCCGTCGTCGCCGCCGCCGTCATCCTCCCCGCCGATTTCCCGGAAGAAATCGCCCTTAAAATCAAAGACAGCAAGAAAATGTCCGCCTCAGCCCGCGAGAAAATCGTCGGGCCTCTTAAAAATTCCTGCCGCTTCGCCATCGCCGAGGCTTCCGTCGAGGAAATCGACAAACTCAACATCCTTTGGGCCGCCATGCTCGCCATGCAACGCGCCGTCGAGGGCCTCGCCGCCTCCATCGATTGCGCGCTTATCGACGGCAACCGCACGCCCGAACTCTCCTGCCGGGCTTTCCCCATCGTCAAGGGCGACGACCTTTCCCTCTCTATCGCCGCCGCGTCGATCATCGCCAAAGTTCACCGCGACGCTCTTATGGCAAAACTCGCCCTTGAATACCCCCACTATGGATGGGAGCGTAACGCCGGTTACGGCACAAGCGAACATATCGAAGCACTGGCCCGCTTCGGCGTCACTCAATGGCACAGGGTGTCGTTTGGGCCGGTGAGGGCTGCCGTTAAAAGGCAAGGGTAGAGAAACCACCTCTCCCGCTAGCGGCGGAGAGGGAGAAGATCGAAAGACCGAAGCGATTTTCTTAATGGCTACCACTAACCCCGCCCCTTCGGAATAA
>CAYUPD010000196.1:0-2894 GCA_964446645.1 uncultured Rhodospirillaceae bacterium | reverse complement strand
TGATCGACGCTTCCTCGCTCATGGGCGTAAACATGGTAACCACGTTTATCGGCAAGGACAAGACGAAGACAGTCGAGGAGAACCTCGACAAATTTGAGCGGGTTTGGAAACCGATCGTGGCACACGCGGAAGAAAAGGGCGTACGCATCGGTATCGAAAACTGTCCGATGCTTTATACGGCGAACGAATGGCCCGGCGGCAACAACCTTGCCAGCACGCCGGTCATCTGGCGCGAGATGTTCAAGCGCATCCCATCGGATTCCCTCGGCTTGAATTACGATCCGTCGCACCCGTATCTCATCGGCGCGGATTACATTAAACCCGTTTATGATTTTAAAGATAAGATCTTCCACGTCCACTTCAAGGATATTAAAATCCACAAGGACAAGGTAGACGACTACGGCATGTTTTCCTACCCGGCGCTCTGGCACTCGCCGAAGCTGCCCGGCCTCGGCGGCGTGGACTTTGGCGCGTTCGTCTCGGCGTTGAACGACATCCGTTACGCCGGCTATGCCTGCATCGAGGTTGAAGATAAGGCGTTTGAAGGTTCGCCGGCGGATGTGAAACGCGGAATCGAACAGGCTTACCGCTTCATGAGACAGTATATTTAACACCTGTACACAGGTAAGGCGCGAAAAATTCTCGTGCTTTGCCGGCTATGCGGTTGACATAGCACGGTCTTTTTACAATAGAATTTTACTGTAAAAACGCCAATATGCATGGCGCTGTAGGCTTATGCGCCTTTTTACGAAACGAGGTATTACAAAATGGATCATCTTTCCCACCGGGAGCGCGTGTTGCTCGCGCTCAACCACCAGGACACCGACCGCGTCCCGATGGATCTCTGCGGCAGCACCTGCAACATGGTAGACCCGCTGTATTTTAAAGTCAAAGACATGCTCGGTATCAAGGGCGATATTCCGCCTTACCGCAGCGGGCGCACATCGAGTTATTATGACGAACGGATTCTGGACGTCTTCGATACGGACTTTCGGCACATCTCCATAAAAAGCCCGAAAGGTCATCAGATCGATATCGCGCCAGACGGCACTTATGTCGACGAATGGGGCGTCAAGCTCCGCCTTTACGAAGGCGAGGTGCAGTGCCTCGAATCCCCGCTGGAAGACGCCGAGGACGCCGACGACGTCTTTGCGCATACGCAGTGGCCGGACACGACCGACCGCAGCCGTGTCGAAGGACTCAAGGAGCGGGTGCAATATCTTCGCAAAAACACCGACTTTGCTGTTTCCGCAAAGTTTGTCACCTCTCTGGGTTTCCTGGAACACGGCGGATATCTTCGCGGTTTCCAGAATTTTCTCTGCGATCTCGTTGCGGACGACGACATGGCCAACGCCGTATGCGACCACATCATGCAGGTCAAACTCGATCTCTATGCCATGATGCTTGAAGAGATCGACGGCGACGTGGATATCGTCGAAATCAGCGAGGACTTTGGCACGCAGAACGGGCTTTTGATCTCGCCGGAGACGTTTCGAAAGTTCATGCAACCACGCTATAAAAAAATCATCGCCTGCATCCGCGAACGGGCCCCCAAGGCAAAAATCTTCTTCCATACCTGTGGCGCAGTTTTCGACCTGATCCCTGATTTAATCGACACCGGCATCGACATCCTCAACCCACTTCAGCCGTTGGCAACCGGTATGGATTCCGCACGGATTAAGGATACGTTCGGCGACCGGCTTTGTTTTCACGGCGCAATCGACCTCCAAAAAGCGATGCCCGGTACGATCGACGACGTTCGGCGCGAGGTAGAAACCCGCGTGAACGCGCTTTACCGCAACGGTGGTTACATTCTTGCTCCCGCAAACCATCTGCAAGACGACACATCGCCGGAAAACGTACGCGAGCTCTTCCGTTACGCGAAAGAATACAGTTCAAAAAAGCACTGAGCATTCGAAGCAAACAAAAAGAGCCGTCAGGCTCTTTTTGTTTGACCGGACAACAGCCGTGGTGGCTGTGTGGTTCTTGTTATGCGAACACGTCGTCGGTCACGCAAAACTCCGCCTGCGGCTGCGCGACCACGAAGCTCGCGGGGACGTCGTTCGTCGGTTTTCCATCTCCGACCATCCTCAATATTCGTTCGACGACGGGACGTTTCTGCCGCGAATTCGCCATCACATAAAGCTTGCCAGCTTCCAGCGCATTTGCGATTCCGATGGTCATGCCTTTTTGCAGAGCAGGTACGTCGCCTTCAAAATACTTTTGCGCAACGTTCGCGGTCACGCCCGCGACGTCCGCCACATGCGTACGCAGCGACGGATCTACGCCCGGTTCGTTGAGCGCGACATGCCCGTTGACGCCAACGCCGAACACGATCACATCAAAATTGCCGTGTTCTTCGATAAATCTTTCGGCGCGGGTACATTCGCTCTCCGGGTCCGCCATGCCGTCAAAAAGGAAAACCTCCTTAAACCCCGCACGATCCAGAAAGTGCCGGTTTAAGAAATCGGCCATCGCGCCGTCGGCGTCCATCGGCAGTCCAACCCACTCGTCCATACCAAAAAAAACCGCTTCTTTCAGCGAAACCCGACCGTCCGCTACACGCGCATTGATCGCGTCAAACACGGGAAACGAGGTCGTCCCGGCTGCTATGCAGATCAATGCGTCGGGCTTTTGCTCCAAAACTCTGCAGATGCCGTCGGCGATGTAATCGCCGACGGCACGATCGTCCAAAAATCGAATCATATTCATCTTTCTTATTTCCAGTTATCAACGGGCCTTTCCGCACCCGAACAATATGGAAGAGCAATCTTTCTGCCTTCCTTTGCGGAAGTATAGGCCGCATGGATGATCTCCAGCACGCGCTTTCCGTACTCGCCGTCCGTAACCGGGGTTTCGCCGCTGCGCACGCAATGGACAAAATGGGAAAGTTC
>CAYUPD010000195.1:0-2949 GCA_964446645.1 uncultured Rhodospirillaceae bacterium | reverse complement strand
CGGCGGCGCCTTTGCTGACCTCTTCGATATTTTCCGAGATTTTGGCCGTGCCCGTCGAGGCTTGTTGCACGCTGTCCGAGATTTCCTGAGCGGCGAAGGTTTGCTGCTGGACGGCCTCGGATATGCTTGTGGCGATGTTGTTCGTTTTCGTGATGATTTCCCCAATGCCGCGAATGGCGTTGACGGATTCTGCCGAAGCTTTTTGGACGGTGTCGATCTTGTTCGTAATGTCCTCGGTTGCCGAGGCCGTCTGGTTGGCGAGGTTTTTGACTTCGGAGGCAACGACGGCGAAGCCTTTTCCGGCTTCGCCCGCGCGGGCGGCCTCGATAGTCGCGTTGAGGGCGAGGAGGTTGGTCTGCCCGGCGATGCTTTGAATGAGCTTTACGACGTCGCCGATCTGGACGGCGGCCTGCGAGAGGGTCGAGATGGTCTGGTCGGCGCGGCGGACTTCGGCGACGGCCTCGTTGCTGATGCTGGTGGATTCCGAGGCTTTGCCGCTGATTTCCGAGAAGGATGACGAAAGCTCCTCGATGGCGGTCGAGACGTTCTGGACGTTCGTGGTTGTCTGCTGCGTGGCGGCCGAGACGGAGGACGACTGGCCGTTGGTCTTATCGGCCATATCGACGAGGTTCTGGGCGTTGTAGCGAAGGTCTTCTGCGGCGTTGGCGACGATCTCGACGACCGAAAGAACTTTTGTCTCGAAATCCTTGGCTAAGGCGGTGAGTGTGCGCCTCTTTTCTTCTTCGTTCTGAGCCTCTTGCGCTTTCTGCTGCTCTTCGAGTTTTTTCTTGTCGATGACGTTTTGCTTAAAAATATCGACTTTGCGGGCCATGCTGCCGATTTCGTTGTCGCATTCGACATACGGCACATCGACGCCGCTCCTGCCTTCGGCAAGCGCGCGCATAACCGCGCTGAGCGTTCGCACGGGCTTGGTTGCGATCTTGTAGATGATAAAGGCGCACGCGACGTTAAGGAGGATCGCGATTCCGATTTGAAGCATCAGATCGTGGTATATGCGGGCGCTTCCGGCTTCGCCGAATTGGCCCAAGACGTGGAGGTAACTTCGCACGCCGAACGCAACGCCCACCAAAGAAAGAAACACCGCGATCAACTGAAGACGAAACGAAAGACCGTTGACCAACCTCCCGATCGAAAAATCCGCTTTTGCCATTTTTCCCCGCACACAAGCCCCAACAGGGCATAAGCTCACGCGCCCCTCCATATAAGAGTATTCTTTATGGTTAAGAAAAGGTAAAAGCTGCTATTTTCTTTCGAGAGGCTTATATTTGATGCGGTGCGGCTGATCGGCTTCGGCGCCGAGGCGGCGGTGCCGGTCGGCCTCGTAGTCCTGATAATTACCCTCGAACCAAACGACTCGGCTGTCGCTCTCAAAAGCGAGGATGTGCGTGGCGACCCTGTCCATGAACCAGCGGTCGTGGGTGATGACGACGACGCAGCCGGGGAAGTTGACAATGGCGTCTTCGAGCGCGCGCAGCGTATCGACGTCGAGATCGTTTGACGGCTCGTCGAGAAGGAGGACGTTCGCGCCGGATTTGAGCATCTTGGCCATGTGGACGCGGTTACGTTCGCCGCCCGAGAGGATACCGACTTTTTTCTGCTGGTCGGGGCCTTTAAAGCCGAACGCGCCGACGTAGGCGCGGCTCGGCATGGTCTTTTTGCCGAGATCGATGACGTCGAGGCCGTCCGAGATTTCCTCCCACACGGTCTTGTCGTTGCGCAAGGAGTCGCGGCTCTGGTCGATATAGCCGAGCTTGACGGTATCGCCGATCTTGATCGTGCCGCCGTCGGGCTTTTCCTTGCCGGTAATCATCTTGAAAAGCGTCGTCTTGCCCGCGCCGTTGGGGCCCAAGATGCCGACGATGCCGCCGGGCGGCAAGCGGAACGAGAGATCGTCGATCAAAAGCTTGTCGTTGAAACTTTTGCGAAGATGTTCGGCGTCGATGACATTGTTGCCGAGGCGCGGCGGAGCCGGAATGACGATCTGCGCGGTTTCGAGCGTATCCTGGCCGCTCTGCGCCAAAAGGTTTTCGTAAGCCTGAATGCGCGCCTTGCTTTTGGCTTGACGGGCGCGGGGCGATTGGCGCACCCACTCGAGTTCGCGGGCGAGGGTCTTTTGGCGGCCTGTTTCTTCGCGCGATTCCTGTTCGAGGCGCTTTTGTTTTTGCTCAAGCCATGCCGTGTAGTTGCCTTCATACGGAATGCCTTTTGAGCGGTCGAGTTCCAATATCCATCCCGTCACGTTGTCCAAAAAGTAGCGGTCGTGCGTGACCATGACGACGGCGCCCGGATACTCGGCGAGGTACGTTTGCAGCCATTCGACGGATTCGGCGTCGAGGTGGTTGGTGGGTTCGTCGAGAAGGAGCAAGTCCGGTTTTTGGATCAACAACCGGCACAAGGCGACGCGGCGTTTTTCGCCGCCCGACAGGTTGGTGACGTCGGCGTCGGGGGGCGGGCAGCGCAAGGCGTCGAGCGCGATTTCGATGGAGCGGTTGAGGTCCCACAAATTCCCGGCCTCGATTTTTTCCTGCAAGGAGGCCTGTTCGTCGATGAGCTTTTGCATCTCGTCGGGGTCTTCAACCTCGCCGAGCTTATTGCTGACTTCCTCGAAGCGGTCGAGGAGGGCCTTCTTTTCGCCCAAGCCCGAGATGACGTTTTCGATAACGGTGAGCTTGGGGTCGAGCTGCGGCTCTTGTTGCAAATAGCCGACGGTCGCGCCCTCGGCGACCCACGCTTCGCCCGAGAAGTCGGTATCGAGCCCGGCCATGATCTTGAGGAGCGTCGATTTGCCCGCGCCGTTGGGGCCGAGAACGCCGATCTTGGCGGTCGGAAAGAACGACAGCCACACGTCGTCCAAGACCTTTTTGCCGCCGGGCCAGGCCTTCGACAGGCCTTTCATCACGTAGATGTATTGGTAAGAAGCCATAAATG
>CAYUPD010000194.1:0-2958 GCA_964446645.1 uncultured Rhodospirillaceae bacterium | reverse complement strand
CACAGAATAAAGTCGTTCTTGCCACACCCCTAACGTTGGTCGCTCTGCTCCGTACCGTCGAACTCGGATGGCGGCAGGAAAATCTCCGCGAAAACGCCGAAAAGCTCGGCACGCTCGGCAGCGAACTCTACGCCTCCATCGCCGTCATGGCCGCGCACGTCGCCGACATGGGCAGCAAAATCGAGGGCAGCCTCGACGCCTACAACAAAATGATCGGCAGCCTCGAGCGTAACGTCCTCAGCAAGGCCCGCCGCATGCGCGACTTCGGCCTCAAAAAAGACGGTAAAGAACTGCCCTCTCTCGACCCCATCGACAAACAGCCTCGCAGCCTCCAAGCTCTTGAAAGCGAAGAAAAAGATAACGCCGCGTAAAGCAAGTATTTGCCCTGCGCTCGTCTATCGTTTATTGAATGGGTTATACCAACGGCACGATGAAACGACTCGTTCGTGTCGCGAGTAGTTGCGACAAGTCCGGCGCGCGTGGCCGGATATTGCCGATTGAAACAAATGGCAACGTCCGCCCGCGCCGGACGCAGGCGCAGAGCGAGCGATGTCGAGCCGCATAGCCGTTTTCATTGGTTGTTTTATATTATGACGAAACTCACCATTCAAACCATTCCCGCAGAAGTTCTGCGGCAAGCCGCCCAGCCCGTCCCCGGCGTCGATAAAAACGTCGCCGCGTTTATGGAAGACCTCGCTCTGGCCATGTACAAGGGCAACGGCATCGGGTTGGCCGCCAATCAGGTCGGCTCATTGAGCCGCATCGTCGCCGTCGATACTTCGGAAGAGCGCAACGGGAAAAAGGCCCTTCTTATGGCCAATCCCGAAATCATTTGGACAGACCCCGAAGAAACTTTCGTCTACAATGAGGGCTGTTTGTCTATTCCGGGCCATTACTCGGATGTCAAACGCCCCAAACGCATTCGCATGACTTTTATCGACCAACACGGCAAAAAACAGGAACTCGAAGCCGACGACCTTCTGAGCCAGTGCATTCAGCACGAACTCGACCACTTGAACGGCGTTCTCTTCATCGACCATATCTCTCGCCTCAAGCGCAATATCATTCTGCGTAAGCTCGAAAAAGAAAGAAAAGACGAAGAACAAGGGCACATTCTGTAAGAGCCATGAAGACTCCGACTCCTTTCCGCCTCGCATTCATGGGCACGCCCGATTTCGCCGTCGCCGCGCTGAAGGCTTTGCATGCCGCCGGACACGACTTTGCCGCCGTCTATTGCCAACCGGCTAAGCCCGCCGGACGCGGACAACAGGTGCATAAAACGCCCGTCCATCGCGTCGCCGAAGATTTGGGAATCGAGGTGCGGACTCCCAAAACGCTGCGCGATCCCGTCGAACAAAAAAAATTCGCCGATCTTAAACTCGACGTTGCCGTCGTCGCCGCGTACGGCCTTATTCTGCCGAAAGCGATCCTCGACGCCCCCAAGCACGGCTGCATCAATATTCACGGCTCCCTCCTTCCCCGCTGGCGCGGCGCGGCCCCCATCCAGCGCGCGCTTTTGGCCGGGGATAACGAAACGGGCATTACGATCATGCAAATGGACGCCGGACTCGACACCGGCCCCATGCTCTTAAAAGAGAGCCTGCCGATCACGCGCCAGACGACCGCCGAAAAACTTCATGACGAAATGGCCGCTTTAGGCGCCCGATTGATCGTCAAGGCGCTCGCCGACCTGGCCGAAGGAAAGCTGCGCCCCGCCCCGCAAACCGAGGACGGCGCGACCTACGCCGCCAAGCTGACTCGCGAAGACGGCCACATCGACTGGACAAAACCCGCAGTTGAAATCGAGCGCCAAGTCCGCGCCCTGACTCCGTGGCCCGGATGCACTTTCACGCTCAACGGCGAGACGATCAAAGTCCTCGAAGCCGAGGTTATCGACGCCAACGGCCCCCCCGCAACGCTGCTCGACGACCAATTTACCGTCGCTTGCGGCAAGCTGGCTTTGCGCCTTCTTCGCGTTCAGCGCGCCGGAAAGAACGCGACGGACGGCGCGTCTTTGCTTTGCGGCTTGCGCTTGCCAACCGGAACGACGCTATGACCCGCTGGAAGCTCACAATCGAATACGACGGCTCGGGGCTTTCGGGCTGGCAAAAGCAGGCCAACGCGCTTTCCGTCCAGCAGGCGCTCGAAGAAGCCATCCAAAAATTTTCGGGCGAGACCGTGGCTACGTTCGTCGCCGGACGCACCGACGCGGGCGTCCATGCCCGCGCGCAAGTCGCCCACTTCGATCTGGCCAAGGAGACAAACGGCGACGTCGTCCGCGACGCGGTCAATTATCATCTGAAGCCCAACAAAATCGCGATCCTGAACGCCGAGGCCGTCGATGAATCCTTCCATGCGCGCCTTAACGCCGTTCAGCGAAGCTACCGCTACCGCATCGTCAACCGCCGCGCTCCCCTTACCTTCCAGTCGAACTACGCATGGCAGGTCGCCCACCCCCTCGACGCCGGAGCCATGCAACGCGCCGCCGATCTCCTGCTCGGCAAGCACGACTTCTCGACCTTCCGCGCCAGCAATTGCCAAGCCAACTCGCCGCTCAGGACTCTCGACAAGCTCGACGTGACGAGAGACGGCGACGACGTGTTTGTCCTCGCCGCCGCGCGCTCGTTCCTCTACCACCAAGTCCGCAACATGGTCGGCACGCTCGCCCTCGTCGGCGCGGGCAACTGGTCGCTCGACGACTTCGCCGCCGCCTTCAAAGCCTGCGACCGCGCCAAAGGCGGCCCCACCGCCCCCGCCGAAGGGTTGTACTTTTGGGGCGTGAGTTATCCGGCCTCGACAAAATAACCCATTGATTTATAAGGCTATGCGGAGAATAAAGCCTCTATTCTCCGCATATTATGCGTAGAATATGCTTGCTTTTGCGGAGATTGGGCGTTATAATCTCCGCAGAAAGTGCGGTGAATATGACAACCTATATCCATCAGCATCAGGACTGGC
>CAYUPD010000193.1:0-2967 GCA_964446645.1 uncultured Rhodospirillaceae bacterium | reverse complement strand
GTCGCGGCAAGGAAAGTTACGCGATCAATACCGCCCTCTCCCCACTGCTCCTCGGGCAAAGCGGAGACATCGACAAAAAACTTTGCGCGTTCGAGCTTAAGAGGCGGCAATTCCTTGTTCGTTTCTTTTGCGAGCTTCTGCGCCGCCGTTTTACGCTTTGCACTAAGCTCACTGGCCAATCTGACATAAAGCGCACGCGCTTCGGCTTCGGCTTTCTCCAATTTTCCGATCCGGCCTCCCTCGTCCGAGAGCAACGCAAGCTTGTTTTGCAGATTGGCTAATACGTCCGGCAATTGTTCGGGTTGGACTTTATGTTTGCGCGCCGCCGCGCGAAGCGCAAAAAGCCTTTCTTCGATATTTTGAAGCGCGTCGGGCCGGGCATCGAGCGTCGCCATAAAACGCGCTAACTGCTGGCTTGCCTCGCCGGTCTCGTTGGCAGCGCGGTCGATTGCCGCAAGAAGATCGGGCAACGCCGCCGCTTTGTCTGCCACCCGCGCCACGGCTTTTCCCGCCTGCGACAACAAAGCAGCCGCGCCTCTCTCGCCGTCAAGCGCCGAGATTGCCGAATCCATCGCTTCGAGGATTTTCTCTCTGTGCTGAAGCTGCGTGCGCTCCGCCGCCAGACGATCCGCCTCGCCCGCTTGTGGAACAAGGTCTTCAAGCTCCGCCGCCGCCGCGCGCAAATACTCTTCTTCGGCGCGGGCGCGTTCGCCGGCCTCGCGCGACGCCTGTGTCGCGGCAATGGCCTCTTTCCATGCTCTAAGGGCATCCGCCGTTTTTTGCCGCAGATTTTCCGCTCCGGCAAAAGCATCCAGAAGCCCCCAGTGCGAGGCGGGATTGAGAAGCCCCTGAGCCTCGAATTGCCCGTGGATTTCGAGCAAACGTTCGCCGATTTGCTTCAAAAGGCCGATGCCGACCGGCTGATCGTTAAAAAAAGCGCGGCTCCGCCCGTCCTTGCCGATCAAGCGGCGCAAAACAACGGGGTTATCTGCCGCAAGCCCCTGCTCGCGCACAAAAGCAAACAGCGCGTTCGTCTCGTCCAATTCGAATTCGGCCGCGACCGACGCCTGAGAGGCTCCCGCCCGGATAAGGGCGGCATCGCCTCGCGCGCCGAGCGCCAGGCCGAGTGCATCGAGCACAATCGATTTACCCGCGCCGGTTTCGCCCGTAAACACGTTTAGGCCGGGCGCGAACGACAGCGCCAGTTTTTCGATTAACACCACATCGTGAATAACGAGGCGGACAAGCATAAATCGTCACTTCCGCAAAAAATAAGAAAAACCTATTCGTCCGTTTTCACCGAAACGCCCTTGGCCTTCATCAAATTATAGGCGTCCCGATACCAATCGCTTCCGGGAAAATTATGTCCCAGAACAGCCGCGTTCTTTTTCGCTTCGTCGAACACACCCAGAGCCGTGTAACATTCGACCAGACGCTCCAACGCCTCCGGAACATGGCTCGTCGTCTGATACTTGTCGATGACGGTCTTGAAGCGTCCGATGGCGGAAATATAGAGATGCTGCTTAATGTAATAACGGCCGACTTCCATTTCCGCGCCCGCCAAATGATCGTTGATGAGCGCGATCTTAAGCGTCGCGTCTTTGGCATATTCCGTATCGGGATAGCGGCTAATGACTTCTTTCAGCCCTTTCAGAGCATCGCGCGTCGCCGTCTGGTCGCGCCGCACGTCCGAGATGCGTTCGTAATTGGATAGCGCGCGGAGATAAAAAGCATAAGAGATGTCGGCGCTGCCGGGATGAAGCTCGATAAACTGGTCAAGGGACTTTATGGCGTCGTCGTATTCCATATCCTCGTAGTAGGCATAGGCCTCCATAAGCTGCGCGCGCGTCGCCCACTGCGAATAGGGATGCTGGCGATCGACTTCGGCGAATTGTTTGGCGGCTTCCTGATACTCGCCGCGGTCGAGAGCGTCCGTTCCCTTGGTATAAAGAGCTTCGGCCGGTTCCTCCGGAGCGAAGACATCGTTGTTTGAGCCGGTTCCCGAGCAGCCGGAAAAGACCGCAAGCGCGGCCACGACGGAAAGCATTTTGAAAGCAGGAGAAAACGGACGCATAGAATCAACCGGGATAAATTGCCTCCCGGTTTATAGCATGAAATTTCGATTATTAAACAACCGACGCGTCTGAAGAGGCAAAGCCGCCCTCGACAACGCGCCAGGCGTCGGGAGTCTCAAACAGAGCGTGCAAAAGGCGATTGTTCAAAGCATGCCCGCAGCAGAAGCCCTCGAAATGGCCGCGAAGCCCCATACCCACCAAAGCCAGATCGCCGATGGCATCCAAAACCTTATGCCGGGCGAATTCGTTGCTGTAACGAAGGCCGTTTTCGTTAAGAACGGCATCCCCCTTAATGACGATAGAGTTATCAAGCGACCCGCCGAGCGCCAAGCCCATTTTCTTCAGCTGATCGACTTCTTCGAAGAACCCGAACGTGCGGGCGCGGCTCACCTCGCGTTTAAAAGTGGAGGGAGACAAGGTCACATCGCAGCTCTGCATGTTAATGGGGGCGCGGTCAAAATCGATCGTCACGCTGTAACGCAGAGCGTCGCAGGGAGAAAGCTTAGCGCGCTTGCCTTCGCATCCGATTTCGACGGGAGACAAAATTTCGATCTCGCGCCGAGGCATGGCTTGTTCGGCAACGCCTGCGACCTCGAGCAGAAAAACGAAAGAATCCGCGCTTCCATCCATGACGGGCACTTCGGCGCCGTCGATTTCGATGAGCATGTTATCGATGCCGCAAGCGAAGATCGCCGCCATCAAATGCTCGACCGTCGCAACCTTGCCGCCGTGGTCGTTTCCGAGAACGGTGCACATGCGCGTATCGACGACGTTATCCCAGCGCGCCCTGATTGTGCGCGCGCCGTTAACCAAGTCGGTGCGAACAAAAACGATGCCCGAGTCTTCGTCGGCCGGAGACAAACGCAGATTAACGCGCTTGCCCGAATGAAGG
>CAYUPD010000192.1:0-3046 GCA_964446645.1 uncultured Rhodospirillaceae bacterium | reverse complement strand
TTCGTCGGCGTCGTCTGGAAAGAACTCGAAACCGCGCGCAAAAAAGGCAAGCTCATTCTCTTCGAGGGCGCTCAGGGCGCTTTGCTCGACATCGACCACGGCACCTATCCCTTCGTCACCTCCAGCAATACCCTTGCCGCCGCCGCCGCCGCAGGCTCGGGCACGGGGCCGAAAAACGTCGGCCGCGTCATCGGCATTTGCAAGGCCTACACGACACGCGTCGGCGCAGGGCCTTTCCCCACAGAAGATACCGGCGAAGACGGCGAGACTTTGGGCGCGCGCGGCAACGAGTTCGGCACCGTCACCGGGCGCAAGCGCCGCTGCGGTTGGTTCGACGCCGTCGCCGTCCGCCAAGCCGTCAAAACCGGCGGCATCGACGGCATCGCCCTTACGAAGCTCGATATTCTCGATACTTTTAAGGAGTTGAAGATTTGCCGCGCCTATAAGCTCAACGGCAAGACCATCGATTATCTTCCCGCAGGGCAGGCGGCTCAGGCCGCCGTTACCCCCGTCTACGACGTTTTCGACGGCTGGGACTCCAATACACGCGGCATTCGCAGCTGGGCCGATTTGCCCTCGCGCGCCCTCAAATACATTCGCCGCATCGAAGAAATGATCGAGGCGCCCGTCACTCTGCTTTCGACCAGCCCAGAACGCGACGATACGATCCTCATGAAAGACCCGTTTGCCGATTAGATTTGCGTGATGCCGGGCTGCAAATCTGGTTTTTGGCAACCGGGCTTGGCTTGGCGGGCTGAATTTGATAAACGAAGATGAGTCGCTGGCCTTTTCTTTTTTGCCGTGTTTTCCATGAACCTTTCTTTTTCAAAATTCGTTCTTGTCGCGGCGGTTGCGGGCTTGGGCTTTTTGCCCGCCTTGCGGCAGGCCGAAGCCGCCATGTCCTTTTGCAACAAAACTTCCGGCGCACTCGAAGCCGCCGTCGGCTATCGCAGCGAAGACCCCGAGAAACCCAATAACTGGATTTCCGAAGGCTGGTGGCGCATCGAGCCCGGCCAATGCGCTCGTATCCTTCAGGACGCTTTGGCCCAGCGTTTCTATTTTTACTACGGCCGCGCTCTCTCGCAGACCGCCAAAGACCAGCCTCCGACCGTTTGGGCCGGCAAATATATTTTCTGCACCGACACGAAAGCCTTCAAAATCGAGGGCGACGGCGATTGCTCTTTGCGCAAGTTCAAAAACACAGGCTTCCAGCAGGTCGATGTCGGCGCGGGGACTCGCGACTATACGCTCGACTTTAAAGACGGACTCTCGAAGTGATTTTTCTCGTGAAGCGGGGCTCCAACGAGAAAAATGTTGCCGCGAAGGGGCGGCTTGACTTTTTTTGCAGACAATAGCTTAATAAGGGCTGATTTGATCGGCTTGAGCCGATCCGCGGGATTTGACAGGAGCAGCTTGCTGCCGCGTTAACAAAAGCTAAAGCGCCACAGCCTTGGCGGCTTCTGTTAAGTCAGAGTTTGCCTCCGCACTGTGGTCCCTGGCGGGTGATCGCGGTTTGCGGGGGTTTTTTATTTTCCCCTCGTCTTTTCCACCTTCATCCGCGCCGGAATCCTTTTTCCGGCACTGCGGTTTTGACGCTGCACCTTTGAAGCGGCGCCGGAGAATGGAGGGAAACTATGACGGGTAAAATTTCGATTCTGATGACAGGATACTACGCCAAGGATTTATACGAAGAAGCTCAAAGAGTTCTTGAAAAAGGAGAAGAACCTTTGAACCCTATCGTGCGCGTCATCGTCCAAAACAAGCTTGGCGACATCGCCGTTCCTTGCGCCGCTCCGAAATTGTTGACCCTTAAACTCGCTCCTTTCGTGCGCGTCCCGGAAGCATACAGTTTGCTGTCGCGCATGAGGGGCGTCGAAAGAGTCATGATCGAAACTCCGGACCGGCAAGCCGAAAACGGATCCGATTATTCGTGGGCCGGTCATCCGGAAGAGCTTGTTCCGGACTACCCGGGCGAAAAATTGCCAGTCGCACACGGCAAAAGGCCGGGTCTCGTTTAGCCCATTGCGAAAAATGTCGCAGGGGCAAAAGGGCGCTGGGCCGCTCTTTAGGGGTTGTTTTTACGAAGGCAGATCGCCTAAAGTGGCCGCGCCATGACCCTTATTCGCGAATTCGCCCCGGCTAAGCTCAACCTCTACCTCAATATTACGGGGCGGCAGCCGGACGGCTATCACGATCTCGACAGCCTTGTCGCCTTCTCTTCCATCGGCGACGAAATCGCCTTGCGCAAGGGCGACGGATTCCAGTTCGAAATCACAGGCCCTCAGGCCTTCGCTCTCGACAACGAGCCGAAAGAATCCAACCTCGCCGTTAAAGCCGCCTATGCCCTTGCCGAGGCAACCGGACGCTCGCTCGACCTTACGATGCTTCTCGTCAAAAACCTCCCCATCGCCTCCGGCATCGGCGGCGGCTCCGCCGACGCTGCCGCCGCCCTTCGCGCTCTCGCGAAATTTTGGGGCCTTGATCCTGCCGATCCGCGCATCATGCAGGCCGCCTCCAAGTTGGGGCAGGACGTCGGCGTCTGCGTCAAAACGGAAAATTGCTATATGACCGCGACCGGCGTCGAGCCGGCCCCCAAAATGCCCCGCGCCGACGTCGTCCTTGTCAATCCCGGCAAGGCGTTGCCAACGCCCGGCGTGTACAAAGAATTCCGCGAGGGCGGCTATAAATTCTCGCCTTTCTCTCGGTTCGAAAAAACGCCCGCCGACGCCGCCGAAATGGCTGAGATGCTGAAACTCCGAGGCAACGATCTTGGCGCTCCGGCCTTGAAACTCATGCCTGAAATCGAGGACGTTCTGCACGTCCTTAACGCTTCGAAACACTGCCTCTTCGCCCGCATGTCCGGCAGCGGCGCAACCTGCTTCGCTCTTTATCCGGATGCCGTCGCCGCTAAATCCGCCGCCGCTCAAATACGCGCGCAGCGCATTCGCTGGTGGGTCGAAACAGGCTCGATTAACGAATAAGACGTGTTGAAATCAAACGATCTTGGGCTGCAAAACGCACAATTTCAAATTTTTGATGCTCACGT
>CAYUPD010000191.1:0-3063 GCA_964446645.1 uncultured Rhodospirillaceae bacterium | reverse complement strand
CGACGACCGGCACAACGACTGTCCCGACGACCGGCACAACGACCGTCCCGACGACCGGCACAACGACTGTCCCGACGACCGGCACAACGACCGTCCCGACGACCGGCACAACGACTGTCCCGACGACCGGCACAACGACCGTCCCGACGACGGGCACAACGACTGTCCCGACGACGGAGCCGACAACCGAAGTCCCAACGCCAACGCCAAGGCAGACATGCGGCACAGGGAGATGCACGCCGACGGCGACAGCGACACCAACGCCAACAGCAACGACTCCGGCGCCGACGCCGACGCCGAGGTAATAAACTTCATCTGTTGGGCGCCGGACAAGTTTTTCCTTTGGAAATCACCGATTTCCCTTATAATCGGCGCGTGTCCTTTCGGATATCTTCGCGATGAATGAATCCGCCTCTTTCGACTTCGCGGCCGCGCGCCGCGCCATGATCGACCGCCAATTGCGCCCAAACGGCGTGACGGACGCCCGTATCCTTGACGCTATGGCATCCGTTCCCCGCGAACTCTTCGTCCCTTCCGCCCTCGTCGGCACCGCCTATTCGGACGGCCCCGTTCGCCTCATCCAGGACAGATTCCTTCTCCCTCCCCTCGTCCTCGCGCGCCTTATGCAGGCCGCCGACATCAAGCCTACCGACCGCGTTCTCGACCTCGCCCCCGCCACAGGTTATTCCACAATCGTCCTCTCGGCCCTTACCTCTTCCGTCGTCGCCGTCGAGCCCGACGCCCTTCTCCACGACGAGGCCGAGCGCAACGTCGCAACCTTCGCTCCGGGAAAGGCTTCCGTCTTCGCGGGCGCGCCCGTCGAGGCCTGCATCGCTCAGGCTCCTTTTGACGTCATCTTTATCAACGGCAGCGTCGAGTATTTGCCCGACTTCCTCTTCGGCCACCTGAGTAACGGCGGACGCCTCGCCGCCGTTATGCGCGTCCAGAACGAAAATCGCTCTGCCCATGCCGGACAAGCACGCCTCTACAAAAAAACAGGCGGCGAAATCTCGTGGACGGCTCTCTTTGAAACCGCCGCACCGCCTGCCCCCGGTTTTTCCAAACCCGCCGGATTCGTTTTTGCCGGGTAGACCGCGATCGTTTCGCTTTGAAGCGTAAAAGCTTCAAAGCGAAGCGTGAATCGCTGGTCTTATATGTAACTAGAGCGGAATTTTTCAATATTCCCGATTCAATGTTAAAAAATTCCGCTCTAGCTCGCGTCAGCCCTTCTTGAACTTCTGAACCATCACTTCAAGCTCGCCGATCATCTCGACCGCCAGCGCGTCTTTTTCGTCGTGCATGCTCGAGTCCACGATCATCTTCATGATAATCGCGTGCGTCTCCACCACCTGAAGCTTCGCCAGCACCTTGAAACTCTCCGGGTCCGCTCCCCACACAAAATCGCACAGCAGCGTCCCTACCTTCGTCAACAGAGGATATCCAAACGTGTTCCCCATCCCTTTCACGTCCATCGCCTTTTTATATATCCCCTCGAGTATATCCCTTATCGGCGCTTCAGGCTGCTTCATCGCCCGCACAAGGTTGAATATCTCGGCGATGTCGTCCAGCCGCACCTTGCTGTAATTGTCCGCCTCTTGCGCAATCGCCGCTTCGCCCGCTTTCTCCATCTCCTCAAGCGAGACGCTCTCCGTTCCCTTGTCGTCGGCGCATATCCCTCCTGCCTCGACCTCTTTCTCCTCAACCGGCTGCGGCGCGGCTGGCGCTCCCGCCCCCGCCATGTCCGTCTTGACAGGCCATCCCGTCCGCTTCTCCGGCCCGTTAAACGGCATCCGCCGACGCCTCCGGCACGGCCCGATGTAACTCTTCGATTTCACAAACACCCTCGGCATGCACAACGCCGACACAAACGAATTGAGCAGCCTCCTCATCACGATCGGCCGCGTCAGGTAATCGTCTACCCCCGCGTCCCGCGCCGCGATGATCGCCTCCGGACTCCCGCTCGACGTCAGGATAATCACAGGCACCGCGCTGTTCGGTATCCCAGACGCCCTCAACTGCTTCACAAAATCTATCGACGACAATGGCGCTAGCGCCCAATCGCACACGATCAACTGCACCGGATTCTTCTGCAACAACCCAAACGCTTCCGTCGTGTCCCCCGTCGTCAGGATGTTCCCAAAATGGAGATTCCGGCATATCGACCGGATAAACGTCCGCGCAAATTCGTTCGGATCCACGATCATGATCGTGATCTTCCTCAGATTGACCTTCTTCGTTTGCGCTAGGGCGGCTTCGTCTTGAAGCTGGGGTTCGGTCATCTCGGCATCCTCGCGGCTTTTCCTCAAAACGGGAGATACAAAAACAATCTACAACTTATGCGGGATTATTTGATTGTCATTTCCCTTAAAAAGGGTTAAAACGCATACGGTCGTTTTTGAAAACGCTTCGCAAAAATCTTTTGGTTTTTCGGGTATGCGCGCGTGGCCGCGCCCCTTAGCGGATTAGCGTAAACGTCCCGCGCCTTCTTTTACGCCAGCAACCCCATCGTCGCGCGCAACATGTCATTCAAACGCGTTTGCCAGCCTTTGCCGCTTTTACGTAAAGACGCCACAACTTCGGTATCTAAACTAATATGGACGGTTTCTTTGGTTCGACCGGCAGGCCTGCCCCGGCCTTGCTTGATGGCTTTCACAAGAACAGGGGAAGCCTCATGGAGCCGTCTCGCCGTTTTGAGCTCGGTGCCGGTCAAGGGGGCATCGTCGGAATAGCGACGGCCTTTATTCTGTCTGGGCATAAGTTTTCTCCTCCTTCGTATTAGAACGACGCAAGCTAATGATACGAATATCGCTGCTTCTATGCGTAAAAACCACTGTATGCAGTTTCCCGTTCAACATGCCGATAGCGGCATAACGCTTTTCACCATCTTCGTGGCGAGAACGGTCAACGATAACGGGATCGTCCCAATCAAAATCATACACGACATCAAAAGCAAGCCCATGTTTGGCCCGGTTCGCATCGTTCTTCCTTCTATCCCACACAAACATAATAATTAATATAGCCATAAATAATAACACTTGTCAAGAAATCACGCTGCGCGGCTCT
>CAYUPD010000190.1:0-3065 GCA_964446645.1 uncultured Rhodospirillaceae bacterium | reverse complement strand
GTTGGCGAGCTGGCCCGTCGCACGCTGAAAACGCAGGTTGAACTGCTCTTTGCGCAGCTCGGCCAGACGCGTCTCCAGCTCTTTGTCCGTCTTCGTCCGCACATCCGCGGTTTTGACTGTGTTCTTGCCCATAATTTCCGTTCCTACTCTTCCAATCCTTAAGCCGCCAAACGCTTCACGAACTTCGTCTTGACCGGCAACTTCGCCGCCGCCAATCCGAACGCCTCGCGCGCGATGTTCTCTGCGACGCCGTCCATCTCGAATATGATGCGCCCCGGGTGAACGCGGCACGCCCAGAATTCCGGCGCCCCCTTGCCCGAACCCATGCGCACTTCGGCGGGCTTCTTCGACACCGGCACGTCCGGGAATATCAAAATCCACAGGCGCCCCTGCCTCTTCATCGCGCGCGTAATCGCGCGGCGGGCCGCCTCGATCTGACGCGCCGTGACGCGTTCAGGCTCTAACGCCTTAAGGCCGAAAGCGCCGTAGCTCAGGCGAAAGCCGCCCTTCGCCGCGCCGTGAATCCGGCCCTTATGCGCCTTACGATATTTCGTGTTCTTCGGTTGCATCATGATCGTAACCCTACTCTATTCCTTACTGACGCTGCGGTTGGTTTTCCGTCTGGCGCTTCTCGTGCGCTAACGGATCGTGTTCCAAAATCTCGCCGCGGAAAATCCAGACCTTCACGCCGCATGTTCCCATCGTCGTGAACGCCGTCGCCGTGCCGTAATCGACGTCAGCGCGCAGCGTGTGAAGCGGCACGCGGCCTTCGCGGTACCATTCCATGCGCGCGATCTCGGCTCCGCCAAGACGCCCGCCGCAGTTAATACGGATGCCCAAGGCTCCCGAACGCAATGCCGACTGCACCGCGCGCTTCATGGCGCGGCGGAAGCCGATGCGGCGTTCCAGCTGATCGGCGATGCTCGCCGCCACCAGCTTGGCGTCGATGTCCGGCTTGCGAATTTCGACGATATTCAGGTTGACTTCGGCCGCCGTCATCTTTCCCAATTCGGCGCGCAGCTTTTCGATGTCCGCGCCCTTCTTGCCGATGATGACGCCCGGACGCGCCGAGTGAATCGTCACCCGAGCCAATTTGGCCGGACGCTCGATCACAATGCGCGAAACGCTTGCGATCTTGCCGATCTGCTTGACCAGAAAATCGCGGATGCGGAAATCTTCGTGCAGCAGGTTGCCGTAATTCTCGCGCGTCGCAAACCAGCGGCTATCCCACGTGCGGTTAATCCCAAGGCGCATGCCGATCGGATTGACTTTTTGACCCATATTAGGCTCCCTCTTTCGCCGAAGCTTCGGAAGACGGGTCCGCCTTCTTCTTGCCTGCGGCAGGTTTCTTCGAAAAGCTGCGCGCGCGCTTGGCGGACAGCTTCTTGTCGTTTCTTGTCGCGTCGTAGCCGCTTCGCGGCGAAGACGGATCGCGTTCCTTGACGACAATCGTCAGATTGCTAAAGGGCTTCTCGATCCCGGCGCTCCGGCCGCGGCCGCGCGTGTGAAAACGCTTCATCACAAATGAGCGTCCGACCCACGCTTCGGCGACGTACAGCTTGTCCACGTCGAGCTTGTGGTTGTTCTCGGCGTTCGCGACAGCCGCCTGCAAAACCTTCTTTACCTCGTTCGAGACGCGGCGCTTCTCAAACGTCAGCAGCGTCAACGCCGCCGCCGCGCTCTTGCCCCGAATGACTTGCGCCACCAGATTGAGTTTGCGCGCGCTGGTCCGGATCGCCTTGGCCTTCGCCAGCGCCCCGCCTTCCTTACGCAATGTTTCCTTCAAATGTGCCATTTATTTAACCCTCTGACTTTTCGACCTTCTTTTCGGCAACGCTGTGCGCCTTGAAAATGCGCGTGGGCGCAAATTCGCCGAACTTGTGGCCGATCATGTTTTCCGTAACCGAAACAGGCAGAAACTTGTTGCCGTTGTAGACGCCGAAGGTCAGGCCGACGAACTGGGGCAAAATCGTCGAGCGGCGCGACCATATCTTGATAATTTCGTTGCGACCGGACGCGCGCGACTTATCCGCTTTCTTAAGCAGATAACCATCGACAAACGGGCCTTTCCATACTGAGCGTGACATAGCTTTCTTCCTCTGTTTCCGTTACGAGACCTGACGGTCCTTGCGTTTGTTGGCGCGGCGGACAATAAAGCGATCCGTGCGCTTGTTGTTGCGGGTCTTCTTGCCCTTCGTTCCTTTGCCCCACGGCGTCACAGGGTGACGCGCGGCCGCCGACTTGCCTTCGCCGCCGCCGTGCGGATGGTCGATCGGGTTCATGGCGCAGCCGCGAACCGTAGGACGGACGCCCATCCAGCGATGACGGCCCGCCTTGCCGATAACGATGTTCGCGTGATCCGCGTTCGAAACCGCTCCGACCGTCGCCATGCATTCCTGCGGAACGACGCGGAGTTCGCCCGAACCGAGCTTGATCTGCACGACGCCCGTGTCGCGACCGACGATCTGGACGTACGCTCCGGCGGAACGGGCCAATTGGCCGCCCTTGCCGGGCTTCATTTCGACATTGTGGACAACCGTGCCGACCGGGATGTTCTTGATGAGCATCGCGTTGCCGGGCTTCACGTCAACCTTCGTTCCCGCAACCACGACGTCGCCCTTCTTGACGCGCTGCGGCGCCAGAATATAGGCCTGCGTCCCGTCTTTGTACGTAATCAACGCGACAAAAGCGGTGCGGTTGGGATCGTATTCCAAACGTTCGATCTTCGCTTCGATATCGAACTTGCGGCGCTTGAAATCAACCAAACGATAACGGCGCGCATGCCCGCCGCCGATGTGGCGCGTGGTGATGCGGCCTTTGTTGTTGCGTCCGCCCGTCTTGGTCAACCCTTTCGTCAACGACTTGACGGGCTTGCCCTTCCAAAGCTCAGAACGGTCGACGCGAACCATCTTGCGAACGCCGGGGCTTGTCGGTTTGTAAGTCTTAAGTGCCATAATTCGTCTTCCCTTTACACGCCCGTTTGCATGTCTATCGAGTTGCCTTCGGCCAGCGTCACCACGGCGATCTTGACGTCGCTGCGGTAGCCCACGCGGCCCTTAAAACGT
>CAYUPD010000189.1:0-3083 GCA_964446645.1 uncultured Rhodospirillaceae bacterium | reverse complement strand
GGGAGATAATCTTCATAAAGCCCAAGCTGCGAAGCTCGCGCGTCACCGGCCCAAAGATACGGGTGCCGATGGGTTCCTTGTCCTTGTTGATTAACACCGCCGCATTGCGGTCAAAGCGGATCAGCGTGCCGTCGTTTCTGTGCAAGGCATAGCTTTGGCGCACGATCACGGCTTTGTGAACTTCGCCCTTTTTAACCTTACCGCGCGGAATGCATTCGCGGATCGAGACGACGATGATATCGCCGATCTTCGCCGTTGTGCGGTGCGAGCCGCCCGGAACCTTGATGCAGCATACGGCCTTCGCGCCGCTGTTGTCCGCCACATCGAGGACTGTTTCCATTTGAATCATGATAAGCCCCTGTTCAACCCGTTACTTCGCAGCCTTGTCGTCGATCAGCGTCCACGTCTTGCGCTTGCTGATCGGCGCGCATTCGATAATCGAGACGATGTCGCCGACCTTTTTGCTGTTCGTTTCGTCGTGCGCCGCATACTTCTTCGATTTGCGGATGTACTTCTTATAAATCGGATGCATAACGCGGCGTTCGACCAAGACTGTTATCGTCTTGTCGCCTTTGTCACTGACAACCGTTCCTTGCAATACGCGACGTGGCATCTTGTTTCCCCTTACTTCTTCGCGGCGCGGGCGCGTTCGCCAACGACCGTTGTAATTTTCGCAATTTCCTTGCGAACCTGACGCACGCGCGCCGTGTTCGCCAACTGGCCCGTCGCCTTTTGAAAGCGCAGGTTGAACTGTTCTTTGCGCAGCTCGGAAAGGCGGTCTTCGAGCTCCTTGTCCGTCTTGGTCCGCACATCGGCGGTTTTTACCGTGTTCTTCGCCATAATCTTATCTCACCTTTCTTACGCAACGCGCTGGACGAACTTGGTCTTGATCGGCAACTTTGCCGCCGCCAAGGTAAACGCTTCGCGCGCAACCGATTCCGACACGCCGTCAATTTCAAACATGACGCGGCCCGGATGAACGCGGCAAGCCCAAAACTCAGGCGCGCCCTTGCCGGAACCCATGCGAACTTCGGCGGGTTTCTTCGAAACCGGCACGTCGGGGAACACGAGGATCCAAAGACGTCCCTGACGCTTCATCGCGCGGGTCATGGCGCGGCGAGCGGCTTCGATTTGACGCGCCGTCACGCGTTCCGGCTCTAAGGCCTTAAGGCCGAATGCGCCGTAGCTGAGCTTAAAGCCGCCCTTGGCCACGCCGTGAATGCGGCCTTTATGCGCCTTCCTGTACTTTGTGTTCTTCGGTTGCATCATGATCTTAAACCCACTTCTCTTTTATTGCTGCTGACGCTGCTGCGAAGAGCCGCCTTCCGTTTGACGCTTTTCATGCGCCATCGGATCGTGCTCAAGAATTTCGCCGCGGAAGATCCAAACCTTGACGCCGCAAGTGCCCATCGTCGTGAACGCCGTCGCCGTGCCGTAATCGACATCAGCGCGCAACGTGTGAAGCGGGACGCGACCTTCGCGATACCATTCCATACGGGCAATTTCCGCGCCGCCCAAACGGCCGCCGCAATTGATACGAATGCCCAAGGCCCCTGCCCGCATCGCCGACTGGACCGCGCGCTTCATGGCGCGACGGAAACCGATGCGGCGTTCAAGCTGATCGGCAATGCCTGCCGCGACCAACTTTGCGTCAACGTCGGGCTTTCTGACTTCAACGATGTTAAGGTTGATTTCAGCCGAGGTCATCTTGCTGAGTTCGGTGCGCAGCTTTTCAATGTCCGCGCCCTTTTTGCCGATGATCACGCCAGGACGCGCAGAGTGGATCGTAACGCGGGCGATCTTCGCAGGGCGTTCGATCACGATCTTCGCCACGCTCGCCACTTTGCCGATTTGCTTCGTCAAGTATTCGCGGATACGAAAATCTTCGTGCAACAGCTTGCCGTAGGTTCCGCGGCTGGCGAACCAGCGGCTGTCCCACGTGCGGTTGACGCCTAAACGCATGCCGATCGGATTAACTTTTTGACCCATCTTACGCTCCCGCCTTCGCAGAAGAAGCCTTCTTTGCAGACTTCTTCGCTGGTTTCGTTTCTTCCGTCTTCTTTGAGAAGCTGCGCGCGCGTTTTGCGGACAGACCCTTCTCGTTATCTCTTTCCTTGACGACAATCGTCAAGTTGCTGAACGGCTTTTCAATGCCCGCGCTCTTGCCGCGCCCGCGCGCATGGAAACGCTTCATCACAAACGCGCGTCCAACGAATGCCTCGGCAACGTAAAGGCGGTCAACATCCATGTTGTGGTTGTTTTCCGCATTCGCCACCGCCGCGCGAAGAACCTTAAGAACTTCGTCCGAAACGCGGCGCTTTTCGTACGCCAAAGACGTCAAGGCCGCCGATGCGCTTTTGCCACGGATCGTCGCCGCAACGACGTTCAGCTTGCGCGCGCTGGAACGGATCGCCTTGGCTTTCGCAAGCGCCCCGCCTTCCTCACGCAGTGTTTCTTTTAAGTATGCCATGCTTACGCTCCCTTAAACCTTACTTCTCAGCCTTCTTTTCCGTAGCGCTGTGCGCCTTGAACGTACGGGTCGGCGCAAACTCGCCGAACTTGTGACCGATCATGTTCTCCGTGACCGATACGGGCAGGAACTTGTTGCCGTTGTAAACGCCGAACGTCAATCCGACGAACTGCGGCAGAATCGTTGAACGACGCGACCAGATCTTGATGATCTCATTGCGTCCCGACGCGCGGGCCTTATCTGCCTTCTTCAGCAGATAGCCGTCAACAAAAGGTCCCTTCCAAACTGAACGTGCCATCGTTTTCTTCCTTTAATCAATAGGCGCCCATTCAGGTGCCTTGCTGTGTTCCTTTTCAACTACCATAAGCAAACGCTTGTCCGCCTCTTTACCTGCTTCGAGGCGGTGGTTCAAACCTGCGCCTCTCTTGACGATCAATGCTTCTGCTGCTTCTCTTTCGTCGTTCACCACTTCCATCGATACGCTTGCCGTCGGCGTTACGCCCAAGGCTGTCGCAATTTCCTCGACCGTCCGGTTCGTGAGACTAGCGATCTCAGGAACCGTCAAAGCGGTAAAACGATATTTTAACTCTTCTTGCGCTACGTCCCTTTCATT
>CAYUPD010000188.1:0-3134 GCA_964446645.1 uncultured Rhodospirillaceae bacterium | reverse complement strand
TGTTCACCGAGATTCCGTATCAGCTCAACAAAGAATCGCTGGTTAAAAGGATCGCCGAGTGCGTGCACGAGAAGATCATCGAAGGCATATCCGAGCTTCGGGACGAGTCTGACCGCGACGGCGTGCGCGTGGTGGTCGAGCTCAAGCGCGACGCGATGGCCGAAGTGGTGCTGAACCAGTTGTTCGCGCATACGCCGTTGCAGACGAATTTTGCGGTGAACATGCTGGCGCTGAACAACGGGCGTCCCGAGCTGCTGAATCTTAAGGCTGTGCTGGGGGCGTTTATCGACTTTCGCGAGAAGGTGATCACGCGGCGCACCGAGTACGAATTGCGTCAGGCGCGCGAGCGGGCGCATATCTTGCTGGGCTTGGCGGTGGCGGTGGCGAACATCGACGAGGTGATCGCGCTGATCCGCAAAGCGAACGACCCGGCGGTGGCGAAGGCCGAATTGATGGGGCGTGCATGGCCTGTGAGCGACGTGGCGCCGTTGATTGCGCTGGTGGACGAAGGGTTTGACGCGAAGGCGGCGAAGCCGACGTATAAGCTGAGCGAGACGCAAGCGAAGGCGATTTTGGATTTACGCCTGCACCGCCTGACGGGGCTGGAGAGGGACAAGATCGGCAACGACCTGAAAGAGGTTGTGGCGCAGATAGCGGATTATCTCGACATATTGGCGAAGCGCGAAAGGGTGCTTCAGATTATGTCGGACGAATTGGCGGCGGTGAAGCTGAAGTTTGCGACGCCGCGCAAGACGCGGATCGAGCCGGTTGAGTTCGAAGCGGACATCGAGGATTTGATTCAGCGCGAAGACATGGTGGTGACGGTCAGCAGGCAGGGGTACGTCAAGCGTGTGCCGCTCTCGACCTACAGGGCGCAGAAGCGCGGGGGCAAGGGGCGCGTAGGGATGGCGACGAAGGACGAAGATTTCGTCTACGACATTTTTGTGGCGAGCACGCACACGCCGATGCTGTTTTTCTCGTCCTTGGGGAGGGTTTACAAGCTCAAGGTGTACAAGCTGCCGCTTGGCAATCCGCAATCGCGGGGCAAGGCGCTCGTCAATCTGCTGCCGCTTGAGCAAGGCGAAACGATCACGACGGTTTTGCATTTGCCCGAGGACGAAACGACGTGGGAGACGCTCTACGCCATGTTTGCGACGACGAGCGGAACGGTCCGGCGGAATAAGCTGTCGGATTTCAGCAACGTGCGGCCGAGCGGGATTATCGCGATGAAGCTCGACGAAGGCGATCATCTTATTTCCGTCAACACGTGTGCGGAAAGCGACGACATTCTGCTGGCGACCAAACTCGGCAAGGCGATCCGGTTTGCGGTGGACGAGATACGGGTCTTTGCGGGCCGCACGTCGTCGGGCGTGAGGGGGATTAAGCTGGCCGAAGGGGACAGCCTGATTTCGATGTCGGTTCTGAAGCATGTTGAGGCTTCGGCGGACGAACGCGCGGCGTATTTGCGTCAAGCCAACGCGGCGCGCCGTTCGGCGGATGAGGCTGAAGAAGCGATTCCGTCGGCGGCGGACGACGAAGAAACGACGACGACGCTGACCTTGTCGGCGGAGCGTTACGCCGAGCTGGAAAAGCTCGAAGAATTCCTCATCACGGTGTCCGAGCGCGGGTTTGGCAAGCGCACGTCGGCTTATGAGTATCGGATATCGGGGCGCGGCGGGCAGGGGATATGGAACATGTTCATGTCGGACCGCAACGGGCCGATTGTGGCGACCTTCCCGGTGAAGGAGACGCAAGAGATGATGCTGGTGTCGGACGGCGGGCAGATTATCCGCATGCCGGTCAAGGACATCAGGATAGCGGGCCGCCGCACGCAAGGCGTGACGGTCTTCCGCGTGGAGGAAGCCGAAAAAGTAGTGTCGGTCGCGGCGATTGAGGATCAGGCTGGCGAAGGGAACGGCGAAGGGAACGGCGAGAGCGTCGAAGAGTAATCCTCATCTCCCCCTTCCCGTCATTTCCTCTTTTTCCCTTCGTCATTCCAGAAAACGCGGCTTTGGCGGTTTTAAACCAAGAGCTCAAGCTATCCGCCGATTTGAGGTCTGCGTTTTCGTGATTTCCTAGCACCCCGCCGCCAACGCCTGCGTCAGGCGGCGGAATTGGGGCCGCGCGTTAGCCCAAGCGCCCTGTTTTTCCCAGTACGCGGCGACGTCGTTGATGACCATAAGCTTATGGGCGCGCAGTTCATTGAGTCCGTTGAGTTTGCGCCAATTCATAGCCTCGTCGGGCCGGAAGGGGATCAAATCGACCGCGCCATAGGTATCGATAAATCCCTTGGCGATTTCTATTGTTTTTTCGTCCACGGTTCCTTTGACGAAGGCGCAAGCCGTGGGGTCGCGGTCGAGAACGGGCGAGACGGGGGGCAAAAAGCCGTTGGCCAGAAGATTTTTCCATGTCTCGGGAGGTTTGATCGTGCAATGCAGGTTGTGGCCGTTGGGCAGGGAATAGAGATCTCTGCGGCACGAAGCGTCGACATAGATGCAGCCCGAGAGCATGGCGATCTTGTTGATATTGGCGCGAAGAGTGGATTTTTTCGGGCCGAATTTTTTTATATCCGGCAGATGTTCGAGAACGTTCAGGCAAACGACGTAATCGAAAAAACCTTCCGGCGTTTTGGCGCAAGCGGGGAAGGCCGGATCGTAGCGTGTAACGATGACGGAGGCAGGGGTTGGCTTCGGCGGAGGCAAAAGACCGCCGTGGCTTGCGACGACGGATAAAAGAGTCTTTTCGGCGAGCCTAAAAAGCGCGCGGATATCGGTGGGATGGACGTTGTCGTTTTGCACGGCCTCGACGACGGGGGATAAAACGGCCTGAAGGCATGGGGCCAAAGCGCTTTGCCCGCAGCCATAATCGAGGATAGTGGCGGGCCTGTTGGCTTCGATTTTCATTGTGCCGGTTGCGACGCCGTTCAAGAAGTACAAAACGGCTTCGGGAAGATTTTCGATGCCGACGCTGGATGTGTCGAAACGCCGGGATGCATAGCCTCTTTGGTATTGATCAATCAGCTTCGGATCGACGAGGTCGAAGTTGAACATAAACACACATCCCCAAAAATGAGCAAGAAGCTACCTCTATTTATTTTTTCTTTCGCATAAAAGCAACCATTTGTTTTATAAAAA
>CAYUPD010000187.1:0-3168 GCA_964446645.1 uncultured Rhodospirillaceae bacterium | reverse complement strand
CGCCGGGTGCTTTAAAACGGCTTCCGAGATCGGGCAGAAAATAATGCCGTGGGACTCGAGTTCTTTTTTGTAAGTTGTGGCTACCGATACGCTATCGAAGACGGCATCGACGGCGACGCGGCGCTCGACCCCGGCCAGAATTTCTTGCTCCTCAATCGGAATGCCCAGCTTGGCGTACGTTTCGAGAAGTTTGGGATCGACCTCGGCTATGCTTTGCGGCTTCTTTTCCTGCCTCGGCGCGGAATAGTAGGAAATGGCCTGATAATCTATTTTAGGATAATGAACTTTCGCCCATGTCGGTTCCGTCATCTTCTGCCATTGCCGGAAAGCGCCGAGCCTCCAATTCAGAAGCCATTCGGGTTCTTCTTTTTTCGCCGAGATAAGGCGGATAATGTCTTCGTTTAATCCGGCGGGAACGGTTTCTTCCTCAATCGGCGTGACGAAGCCGTATTTGTACTTCTGTCCGGCGAAGCTTTGCGCCCGGTTCTTGGCTTGACCGGCCATGTCAGCGGCCTCCCTTAAACGAAGAAGGCATATCGAACATTTCGGCCAACGACACGTCTTTTAAGGCATCCCGAACCGCAGCGTTGACTTTGTTCCATCCGCTGCTCATCGGGCAAAGATGATGTATTTTGCAGTTCTCGTGCGCGCTGCCGTGCGAGCAATCCGTGATCGCGATGGGGCCGTCCATCGCTTCGATGATTTCCGCAACCGAAATTTGCGACGAAGGCCGCGCCAGCCTGTAGCCTCCAGCCGCGCCGCGTTGCGCCGAAATCAGATTGCTTTTGGCAAGAAGTTTAAGAACCTTCGCTACCGTCGGCAGGGGTAGTCCGGATTTCTCGGCGAGGCCGGACGCCGCCCACACGTTTCCGTCCTTCTCCGTTCCCATGTAGGAAAGAAGCGTTACGGCATAGTCGGTAAGGCGTCCAAGGCGAAGCATGCGCGGATTATTATCAATTCGTACTTAATAAGTCCACATTATTTGGGCGTCCATATAACCATTTGATGTTAATTGAGTTTTATCTTCTGATGGCTTCCCGAATTCTGTCAATTTCTACTATCGACGACCGAGGCGCTTCGTCGACGGTCAAATCGAGATCGAGATTTGATTCGACCACGAGATTGGTCTCGGATTCGACGACGATAAAGGTTTTTCGTCCGGCGCGAGGTAACGCGATGCCGTTCTCTTTGCAATAGTGTACGAGCGGCTCGACGACATTTTCGCCGTAAAAGATAACGTCAATTTCTTTCGATGGGTCGTTGGGAATCGTTTCGACTTTTGCCCTGACTTTGCTTTCGATGCCGACTCGTCCAATCGGCGCGCAGTGGAGCAATTTTCCTTGAGGAAGAAAATCGGGATTTGCCTTTGCATACGAAGCAAAGGCCGAAAAAAGTTCACCTTTCGAAAAAATGATCCTTCGGATCTCGTGCATAACATCCCGTTCTCGGCTTCGGACAGGCAAAGTATAAAAAACAAAACATACCCGTTCGTTAATAGACGACATATCATGGAATGCGGCTGGTTTGGAAAGAACAAAATGTATATTTTAGCTCGTCCTCGACAATTTTGTTCCGGTGGCTGCTCGTTCCTGAAGAACTTTCCGGCGGAAGGCGAATAATTTCGCCGGGCGGCCCGCCGTGCCCGCTTCGATAGAACCCGTTTCTTCGACGAGTCCCTGCGCCTCGACAAGGCGCCGGAAGTTTTGCTTGTGCAGGCGCACGCCCGTTAGGGCTTCGACGGTGTTTTGAAGCCGGAGCAACGTGAATTGCTTCGGCAAAAGCTCGAACACGACGGGGCGGTACTTGATCTTGGCGCGCAAGCGCGCGATGGCCGTTGCAACGATGCGGCGATGGTCGAAAGGCATCGCCGCGCCGAGAGGAACCGCCGTTTTTTTACGGCTTTCGGCGACCAATCCGGCCTCCCAAAGCAATTCGTAGCGTTGCAGCACCAGTTCTTCGTTCCAAAGACGCGGATCGGAAGGAAAGGCGATTTTTATGCGGGCCTGTCGCGCCTGTTTTTCTTTGCCGTTTGGGGGCGCGTTTTTCCACGTTCCAAGCGCGGGCATGATGGTTTTTGCGATAACCGGCGGCGCGCCGTTGCGATAGTCTTCCCACGGAAAAAGCTCATACCAAGCCGACCATACGGGTTCCGGGGTTTCGACGTCTTCGTAAACGAGGGCAAGATAGCCGATCGATACCGCGCGCTTGTTTCCGGCCGCGCGGTCTCTGTCGGCAAACGTATAAAGTTGTTCGACGTACCCGAGGGTCTGATGCCCTTTGAGCTTCGCCCACGCTCGCAAGCCCTGTTCAAGCGTCCGATGCGACGTTTCAAAAGGTCCCGAGGGCAAGGCCCGGTTCGGAGTCGTCAGCAAAAACGGCTCGCCGTTGACGACGGCGACGATGACGGCGTTAAGCTCGATGGAAAGGGCCGAACGTTTCTCCGGCTTCATGAGCGGTTAGTACGAGGACGATTTTGAGTCCGAATGCAACTGATCGACGATATAGCCGACGCCTGTTCCCGCCACGCCGCCGATAGCCGCGCTGCACGATACGCATCCGCCGAACACGACGGCCCCGGCGGCTCCGATAGCCGTGCCGGCTGCAGCGCCTGTCAGGAGCCGTTGCTCTTGGGGGGTCAGATCCGAACATCCCACCATTGCGGCCAGCCCCAGAATCAAAACCGTCTTTTCAAGAATTTTCTTCGCACGCATGAGGCTTCCCCTTTTGCTCCTAAAGAGATGAAATAAGAAACGCAGGTAACTATGTGTCAGTAAAGGTAAAAAAATGGTGAAAACACGGAAATCGCTAGTCCCCGGCAACGAAAATGCGAAAAATTTTTAAGGAAATTCAAGGCACTGAAAATGTAACAATATGTAAGAATGCTTGTCTTTTGTTGCGTCCGCATAAGGAATACATGTACGCCGTAGGGGAGTGTGTCGTTCCCCTTATGTCTTTCTTTTTGGGGGCGTTTCCCCCTCCCAAGTTGTGAACGTGAACGTTATGTCTCTCAATACGGTTTCTGATGGCTTGATTTCCGGACGGCCCGCGCCTCTCCCTCTTATAGGAGGCGCACGCCTTATGCAAAAGACTATTGCCAAAGCCGTCGAGTGTTCCGGCATGTACAGCCTGTTCTCGATTTTTTGCTTGTTTGATGAAAGGAACACTATC
>CAYUPD010000186.1:1644-3172 GCA_964446645.1 uncultured Rhodospirillaceae bacterium | reverse complement strand
CCCGTGACAAAACCGTTCCGGTGCTCGCGATCCTTCTCGGGACACGGCAGCCCCACAAAGTGAAGCCCCGCTTCGGCCATCTTGTCGATTTCCATATCCGGCGATATCCGGCCCTTTGCTTGTTCCCAATCGTAATTCTTGATCGGATACATGCCCGCCGTAACCTCGTGATTGAATTTCAACATCCGGTGGACATCTTCGGGAAAAAACGAGATGTCCGCGTCGATGAACATCAAGTGCGTCGCCTTCTCCATATCGAGAAATGTCGCGACCAACTGGTTGCGACTCCGCGTAATCAGGGAATCGCCCCCCAACAAGGCCAGACTCACGTCAAAATCATGCCGCGACGCGTAACCCATTAATTGAATAATGGATTCCATGTATCCCTGCATGACTTGCCCTCCGTAACAGGGCGTCCCGATGAGAAGAAAAGGTTTCATATATTGAAGGGGCTAGAGAAAAATCGAACGACCGGAAACTCTACGGAACCCGCTTTCCGAGGCTTTCTATATTTCGCGCTCGCTCAACAAAAATCAACCAAAAGTTAAAAAACTTTACCTCATACTTCTATAGTCTAACCTACGCGAATCTCTTCCTCTTTGGCGTCCCCGTGGCAATTTCCAGACCCATTTCCCTAAATCGCTTCATTTCCTGCACCTCGCGGGCCTTTTTTCTTTTTCTTCTTATCCCCCTCCCCGCCTTCGCCGACGTTTACATCGCAAAAACGACTGAAATCAATCAGATGTCCGCCCTGTTCTTCGGTTTCTCTATCGGCGTCCTTCTGTCCGCCTCCGCCTACCTGTTCTTTATCTGGGCCGTTATGCGCGACAGGGGGCAGGTTTTCCTTATCAGCTTTCTTCTTTGCCTCTGTCTTAACGTCTATAGCTCAAACGGCTCGCTTATGGGAGGCTCCGATCCCGGCGGCGGTTACGACTTCGTCCAAAACCTGAGCCTTATCGCCTCTTGGCTCTTTGCCTTGTTCTTTACGTTCTATTTTCTTGAACTCGACATCAACAGCCCTTCTTTCCAAATCCCTTTCGTTCTTACCGGCTTGCTGCTGGTTGCCGCACTTGCTTGCTACCTGATCGACAGGACGACCTCCTATTTCGTCATGCCCCTCGTCGGCTCGCTCGTCATTGCCGCCGTGCTTATCGCCGGATTGTCCGGCCTTCGCAACGGCACGAGCGGCAGCTTGGTTCATATCGTCGCTTTCGTTTGCTTCCTCGGCGGCATTCTCGCGGAACCGGCTTACGTCCTTGGAATCCTCAAAACGCAGGCCGATGTCACGAACGCCGTCTACGTTTCCTTCGCCCTGCCCTCTTTGATCTTTGCCATCATTATCGCGCGCCAGTTCGCCGCGCGGCAGGACGAAAAAGAAAAAGCCTTGGCCATCAGCAATGAACGATTCTCGCTTGCCACGCGCGGCGCCAACGAAGGCCTTTTCGACTGGAACCTCCAGACCGGCGAAGTTTTCTTCTCCGATCAGTTCCGCAAAATCCTGGGTTTCCGCCTCGTTAACGGCCCCGAC
>CAYUPD010000186.1:0-1626 GCA_964446645.1 uncultured Rhodospirillaceae bacterium | reverse complement strand
GGGCTGAAAACTTGGATCCGCATGATTTTGCCTCCCTATCGCCGTTTCGTCACGGACACCATCCGCCGCTTCCGCCACAACGCGACCGCCGTCACTTTGAACGTCGAGTATTGCATCGAGCGCCCGAATAGCGAGCGCCGCTGGCTCCACACAAAGGCCGTCGCCGTCCGCGACAGGCTTACCAAGAAAATCCTTCGCTTGGTCGGCTCCATCAGCGACATCACCGAACGCAAAAACAGCGAATTCGCCCTCGTCGCCAGCGAATCCCGACTGCGCAGCATTATCGAAGCCCATCCCGTGCCCGTTTTGATCGTCAGTCTCGGCACCGGGGCCGTTTTTTACGCCGCGCCCGGCTCCGAACAGCTTCTCGGCATGAAGCGCGAGGATATCCAACGCTATCCCCTTGACCGCTTTATGCCGGAAACTGAAACGCGCAGTAAGATTCTGGACGAAATACGGTCGGGCAACCCGGTCGACGGCATCGAAGCAAAGATCGTTTGCAACGACGGGACAGAAATCGCGGTTGCCGTTTCCGCGCGCGGCCTGACTTATCAAAACGAAGACGCCATGGTCATGGGGCTTCTCGATCTGACCGAGCGCAAAAAAGCCGAGGTCAAGATCGCCCAACAACAAGAAGCCCTGCAACAAAGCGAAAAAATGGCCGCCTTGGGCGGCCTTCTGGCAGGCGTCGCACACGAACTGAACAATCCCCTGTCCGTCGTCGTCGGGCAATCGACTCTTCTTATGGAAGGATCGCCCGAAACCAAGGTCGCCTCGCGCGCCGAGAAAATTTTTAAGGCTGCCGACCGTTGTTCCAGAATCGTTAAAAGCTTTCTTGCCCTTGCACGGCGCAAACCTCCGGAACACAAAAAAGTCGATCTAAATCTGATAGTTAAGTCGTCCCTCGAGCTTTTGGGCTATCAGCTAAAGAACGGCGACGTCGAAATGCAGACCAATCTCGATCCTCTCTTGGGCGAAATTATCGGCGATAACGATCAACTGACCCAAGTGGTCACGAATCTTGCGCTCAACGCCGTGCAAGCCCTCGAAGGCTGGAAAGGACAACGGCGAATCGCCATAACGACCAGCCGCGATTCCGAAGGCTCTGTCTCCCTTATCGTCGCCGATACAGGCCCCGGCGTCCCCGCCGATATCCGTTCGCGCATTTACGAGCCTTTCTTCACCACAAAAAGCAGCAAAGGCGGCACGGGCGTCGGCCTCTCGCTATGCCTTAACATCGTCTCCGCACACGGCGGCGAGCTTGTTTTAAGCGATACGCCGGGCGGCGGCGCGACCTTTACCGTCAAATTCCGCGCCTCCGAAAACTTGAAAACGAACGATTCGGGCGAAGATGGCACGCAAACAAATTTGCCCCCCTTAACTCTTCTTCTGGTCGATGACGAAATCGAACTCGCTCAAACCCTTGCCGATCTGCTTGAACCAAAAGGCCATACCATCGATATCGCCGCCAACGGTTCTATCGCCATGGAAAAACTCCGCCAACGCAAATTCGATGCCATCATTAGCGACCTCCGCATGCCCGTCATGGACGGCCCCTCCCTCTACGAAGCCATCGAACATGAGTTGCCTTCGTACCGAAACAAGATTATTTATGTAACGGGAGAT
>CAYUPD010000185.1:0-3173 GCA_964446645.1 uncultured Rhodospirillaceae bacterium | reverse complement strand
CTGCCGCCAACGCGGGGCCGTCCTTCTCGTCAAGATTGACGATTACGGAAGAAGACGCTCTGCGCCGTCAGGTCGAGCAATGCTGGAATCCTCCGGTCGGCGCGCGCGACGCCCAAAACCTCGTCGTCGATGTCGTGATCGATGTTAATCCGGACCGAACCGTCTCGAATGCGCAGGTGGTTGACAAGTTCCGTTATGCCAGCGATCCTTTCTTCCGCGCCGCCGCCGACGCCGCTATTCGCGCGGTGCGCAATCCGAAGTGCAATCCGCTTATACTCGCTCCGGATAAGTACCAGCAATGGAAACGCATTACGTTCACTTTCGATCCGAGGGATATGCTATGAAAAACGGTACGGTTTGTGGCGCTTTGAAATTCGCCGTTCTTGCCGCAGCGGCTTTTTTTGCCCTGTTCCAAGAGGCGCGCGCCGAGGTCAAGATCGACATCACGCGCGGCGTCGTCGAGCCGATTCCCATCGCTATTCCCGCCTTTTACGGCGCTACCTCGTCGGAAGCGCGGTTCGGAAATGACATTGCCCGGGTCGTCTCAGAAGACCTTGTCCGGTCAGGCCTTTTCTCCGCCGTCGATCCTCAATCCTTTGTCCAAGACTCCAATTCATTGTTGGTTCAGCCGCACTTCTCGGATTGGCGCGTTCTGAACGCCCAAGCGCTCGTCGTCGGCAAAATCGCGACCCAAGAAGGCGGCAAGCTGAAAGTGGAATTCCGCCTTTGGGACGTGTTTTCGGAACAGCAAATGACGGGGCTTGCTTATTTTTCGATTCCCAGCAACTGGCGCCGCGTCGCGCACATCGTCGCCGATGCAATTTACAAGCGCGTTACGGGCGAAGACGGCTATTTCGACACGCGCATCGTTTATATCGCCGAAACGGGGCCGCAGACGCGCCGCATCAAGCGCCTTGCCATCATGGATCAGGACGGCGAGAACAACCGCATTCTTTCGGACGGCCGCGCCATCGTGCTAACGCCGCGCTTCTCGCCCGCGATGCAGCAAATCACCTATATGGCCTATTATAACAACCGCCCGCGCGTCTACCTGTTCGACATCGACACCGGCAGGCAGACGGTCTTGGGCGATTTCGACCATATGACGTTCGCTCCTCGCTTTGCGCCTTCCGGCAACCGCGTCGTGTTTGCTTTGTCCGAAAGCGGAGCTTCCAACATCTTCACGATGGATTTGCGCACGCACCGCATCCAAAAGCTGACAAAAGGCACGGCGATCAGCTCTGCGCCGTGCTATTCGCCGGACGGAAAGAGAATCACGTTCGAATCCGACCGCGGCGGCTCGCAGCAGATTTACGTCATGGATGCGGAAGGCGGCGGCGCGCAGCGCATCAGCTTCGGCGACGGCAATTACGGCACGCCCGTCTGGTCGCCTCGCGGTGATCTGATCGCCTTTACCAAAATGCACGGCGGCCGCTTTTATATCGGCGTCATGCGGCCCGACGGCACGGGCGAGCGCGAACTCGTCGAAGCTTGGCACGCCGAAGGGCCGACGTGGGCGCCCAACGGACGCGTGTTGATGTACTTTAAGGAAAGACCGTCAAGCGAAGGCTCGCGGCCGAAGCTCTATTCGATCGACCTGACGGGCTATAACGAACGCGAGGTTCCGACATCGACGGATGCGTCGGATCCGGCGTGGTCGCCTTTGTTGCCGTAATCACTTCGCGTGAGGCCTGACGCGAAGGGGCGCAGAATAAAAATCAGATTTTGACGATTTTGCCCGGAAACCAAAGGCGGCCCTTTTTGTCCTCGATCTCGACGATCCAGACGTCCGGGTCGATGTCGGGTTGCCGCGACAGATAGGCCTCGGCCGCCGCGTCCGGCATCGGGTCTTGTCCTGTGGCCGCCGGAGTCCAGATGCAGATTCCTCCGTCGCGCGCTTCGATCAAAACTCTCGCCGTTCCGTCGAGAAGATTTATTTTTAAAATGACCGTGCCGCTATGAGGGTCTCCGCGATGCATGACGGTTATGAAGACGCCTTCCTGTGCGGCTTGCCGCGCGACGGCGTTCACGTGAAGGGCGGTCGGGATTTTGTTTTCGGCCATCGTTTTATTTCGACGACGGCGAAGACGGCGGGATAATATGTCCGCGCTGCAGGCTTAAAATGCTCATGGAGATAAACCCGTTGCGGACGGCATAATCGTCGCTGCCGGGGTCTTTGTCGTTATCCGGATGGTTGTCCGGATATATCCAGAGATATTTTTGGCGGTGCGGGCCGTCGGCGGGGCGTATGTCAAAAGGCGGCATCCGGCCATACGTTGGGCGCGTCCATTGAACTCCGGCGATTTTTTTTCTCGGCAGATTCGGAAGATTGATCGAGACGCAGTGCTCTTTCTCCCAGCCCGTTTCGATAAGCTTGCGAAGCACAGACGGCAAGAGCGCGCGCGCCGTGTCCCAGTGCATTTTATCCGGCGCGTCGCGCTTCATACTTAAGGCAATGGAGGGAACGCCGTACATAAGGCCCGCAAATGCGGCGCCTAGCGTGCCGGACAGATTGACATCGTAGCCTATGTTAAGGCCTGCGTTGATGCCCGAGAGAATAAAATCCGGCGGATTGTTCTTCATGAGATGTTGAACCGCGGCGACGACGCAATCCGACGGCGTGCTGGAGACTGAAAAACGTCTCTTGCCGAGCTCGCGAAGCCGGACGGGAACGCTCATCGTAAAACTTTGAGAAGCGCCGCTGTGCTCGGCGTGCGGCGCAACGACCCATACCTCAGCGCGGGGCGAAATCTTTTCGGCGATGTCGGTAAGGGCGGCTATTCCGGGAGCGTCGATTCCGTCGTCGTTCGTTATGAGAAAACGCAATCCCTTTTTCATTGAAATCCGGTCTTAGAACCCTTCGCGTTCTTTGCGTTTGCGTTCGACCTTGCGCTGGCGGCGCACAGACTCGGATTTTTCGCGAGCTTTGCGTTCCGACGGCTTCTCGTAGTTGCGGCGTAGTTTCATTTCACGAAACACGCCTTCGCGTTGCAGCTTCTTCTTTAATGCGCGGAGCGCTTGGTCGACATTGTTATCACGAACGAGAACTTGCACGAAGCATCCCTCCTAAGGGAATTTATTTGGTGTTAAGGGTCAAATTTCATTCCAGCGTCCGTTCAAAAGACAACCGGAAGCGGAGGGAATAACATAATCAATAGGTTAGAGCAACACGT
>CAYUPD010000184.1:0-3218 GCA_964446645.1 uncultured Rhodospirillaceae bacterium | reverse complement strand
TGTCTTGTCCCGTCTATTGCTGGCGAATTTTAAGCTTCCAGGGAAGCGCCCGCAGTCTCCGACAGGTTTGCCTCGTTTCCGAGGCAGGTGGGGGTTGTAGCCGATACCCCCATGAAAAAGCAAATAAATTCTTGCCCTTCCGGATTAAAAACGCCCCACAAATAGGTGTGGCGTTTTTCACTTAACAATCAATCCATTAAGCCGCTTTTTCTTCTTCGGCCTTAACCGTGACGGTCACTTTGCCGCCCGCTTTCTCGATCGCTTCCTTGGCCGACGCCGAAACGCCTGCAACCGTCAGGTCGAGCTTCGCCTTCAGCACGTCCTTGCCCTTGCCGATAATGCGAACGCCGTCGCGCGCCTTGTGCGCCACCCCCGCCGCCATCAGGCTTTCGGACGTGATCGGCTTCTTGGCGTCGATCTGGCCCTTGTCGATGGCCTTCTGCAGACGATCCAAATTTACCGCCGAATAGTCCTTGGCAAAAATGTTCTTAAATCCGCGCTTCGGCAAGCGGCGGCTAAGCGGCATCTGGCCGCCTTCGAAACCCTTGAGGCGAACGCCCGTGCGCGCCTTCTGGCCCTTTACGCCTCGGCCGCAGGTCTTTCCCTTGCCGGAGCCAATGCCGCGGCCGACAATGATGGGCTTCTTGCGCGCGCCCGGATTGTCACGGAGATCGTTGAGCTTCATTTTCTTAGTCCTTCTCTTTCACGCACACCAAATGGCGCACGCGGTTAATCATGCCGCGAACCGCAGGCGTGTCCTGCAATTCACGCGTCGCGTTCATACGCCCCAAGCCAAGGCCAAGCAGCGTTTCTTTCTTCTTCGGGCCGTTGCCGCTCGCCCCGCCGATCTGCTTGACGACGAGCGTCTTGCCCGAAACTTTCTCTTTCGCTTTCGTGGTCATGGTGCTTGCCCCTATTATTCCTTGGCCGCTTCTTCAGCCTGCTTCTTGCCGAGAATCTCGTTGACCTTCTTGCCGCGACGCATCGCCACAGACCGGGGACTCGCCACCTGATCCAAAGCGGCAAACGTCGCCTTGATCATGTTGTGCGGATTGCTCGACCCGACCGACTTGGCCACCACGTCGTGGATTCCCAACGCTTCGAACAGAGCGCGCATCGGCCCGCCCGCGATGATGCCGGTACCCGCAGGTGCCGTACGCAAGACCACGCGGCCCGCGCCAAAACGCCCCTTGACATCGTGATGCAGCGTCCGGCCTTCGCGCAACGGAATGCGCTTCATATTGCGCTTCGCCGCGTTCGTCGCCTTCGAAATCGCTTCCGGAACTTCGCGGGCTTTGCCCGTGCCGTAGCCGACCCGGCCCTTGCCGTCGCCGACAACGACCATCGCCGCCATCTTGAAGCTCTTGCCTCCCTTGACGACCTTGGTCACGCGGTTGATGCCGATGAGCTTTTCGATCAGCTCATTGCCTTCGCGATCGTCTTTGTCTTCGCTCTTCTTCGATCTTTCGGGTTTTGCCATATTTTCCTCTTCTTAGAAGGAGAGACCGGCTTCACGCGCGGCCTCCGCTAATTCCTTGACGCGCCCGTGATACAAATAGCCGCCACGGTCGAAAACGACTTCTTTAATCCCTGCCTTGATCGCGCGTTCGGCAACCAGCTGGCCGACGGTCTTCGCCGCCGTCTTGTCCGCGCCGGTCTTCAGCTTGACGCGCACGTCCTTCTCGAGCGTCGAGGCCGCTACAAGCGTCTTGCCCGCCTTGTCGTCGATGATCTGGGCCGAGATATTCTTTCCCGAACGGTGCACGGACAGGCGAACGCGGCCTTGCGCCTTGTGGGCGATGGCGTAGCGGTTGCGCTTGGCGCGGCGTTGGTGAAGTTCTTTTGCACTTAACATGTTAGCCTCTGTTTTTATTTCTTCTTGCCTTCTTTGCGGCGAATCTTTTCGCCCGCATACTTGATCCCTTTGCCCTTGTACGGCTCGGGCTTCTTCATGCCGCGGATTTCGGCCGCAACCTGTCCGACCTTTTGCTTATCGATGCCGGATATCGACAGCACCGTCGGCTTGTCCGCCTTGATCGCGATCCCTTCGGGCGGCGTAAAACGAACTTCGTGGCTGAAGCCGATCTGCAAAACAAGGTCCTTGCCCTGCATCGCGGCCTTAAAACCGACGCCGTCGATCTCGAGCACGATCTTGAAGCCTTCGCTCACGCCCTTGACCATGTTGTTGATGTTGTTGCGGGCCGTTCCCCACAACACGCGAGCCTCGGCCGTGTCCTTCGTCCGGGATACCGCCACATGGCCGTTTTCGACCTTCACGGCAACTTCGTGCGGAGTCGTCAGGCTCAGAGTCCCGAGCTTACCTTTGACGGTCACTTGGGCTCCTTTGACTTCCGCCGTAACGCCTTGCGGCAAGACTACGGGATATTTACCGACACGCGACATTTTTTACCTCAATCTTTCGTGATCTCTCTCGACTTAGAACACACGGCACAGAATTTCTCCGCCGACATGCTGCGCCCGCGCTTCGTTGTCCGAAAGCACGCCGCGCGGCGTCGACAATATCGAAATCCCGAGCCCGTTGAACACCCGGCCCAAATCCTTGATCCCGGCGTAAACGCGCCTTCCGGGCGTCGATACGCGCTCGATCTTGTGAATCGCAGGCATCCCTTCGTGATACTTCAGCTCGATATCAAACTGAGCCTGCGCCGTCCCCTGCTTCACTTCCGTGTAGCCGCGGATATACCCTTCGCGCACCAGCGTTTCGAGAACGTCCTTGCGGTGCCTCGACGCCGGACAGCTCACCACCGCCAGATTAGCCATCTGGCCGTTCCGTATGCGGGTCAGCATATCGCCAAGCGTATCAAATACTACTGCCATAGGTCCCCCTCTCTTACCAGCTCGCCTTGATCACGCCCGGAATCTGCCCCGATGAGGCCAATTCCCGGAACTTGATCCGGCTAAGCTTGAATTTCCGAAAATTGCCGCGAGGACGCCCTGTCAGCTCGCAGCGGTTCCTCTGGCGTATCTTCGCGCCGTTGCGCGGAAGCTTCGCCAGCTTCATCACTGCCTCAAAACGCTCTTCCATCGGCGTTTCCTTGTCCTTGATCGTAGCCTTGAGGACCGCGCGGCGCTTGGCGTATTGCTTCGCCATCCGTTTGCGCTTGCCTTCTTTTTCGATCATGCATTTCTTGGCCATAGAGTCTCTCCTTATCCCTGAAAGGGCATGTTGAAGGCGCGAAGCAGTTCGCGCGCTTCGT
>CAYUPD010000183.1:0-3272 GCA_964446645.1 uncultured Rhodospirillaceae bacterium | reverse complement strand
TCCTCTTTTTCTTTTTGCTGGGTGATGTCCCTGACGAGCGTGATGAAGAGGCGCGTTTTGCCAAAAACGGCTTCGCTGACGTTGGCGGCCATGGGGAAACGGCTGCCGTCTTTGCGGAGGCCCTCGACGATATGTTCGACGCCCATAATGCCGCTGGCGCGGGTCTCGATATAGCTTGTGATGCGGGCCTCGACGGCGGATTTATGCTCTTGCGGCACGAGGATGCTGACGGGTTGGCCGAAGGCTTCTTCGGCGGCATAGCCGAAGACGCGCTCTGCGGCCTTGTTGAAGGCTTGGATAACGCAGGATTCATTAAGGACGACGATGCCCTCCATGACGTTATCCATGATCGAATGGACCTTGGCCTCTTCCTCTTTGAGCTTACTGTTGGCGTCCATGACCTCGAAGCGGGAAAGCTCAAGGCGGTCGGTATAATCCTGCATTTGGCGTTCGAGGCGTTCTTTTTCGGCGAGGCGGAGAGCCAATTCTTCCTGCGTCTGGAGAGTTATTTTCTGGGCGCGCTCGGTTTTCAGAAGAGACCTGTTAAGGAAGAAGAAAAGGCCGATGAAGCCGAGAAAAGCGGCAAGGCTTGAATAGAACATGATGTTGCGGGTGACTTCGCGGGCACTTTCCTGCTGCGCGAGGAAGTCGAGAAAATCGGCGGTCGGTTTTTCGTAGAAAGGGAGGAGGGCGAGGGAAATAGAGTTGACCGAGAAAAACAAATTCTGTTCTGGAGAGGGGAGGCGTTTTTCCGAGACAAGGGTATTGATATCGGCCTCAAGCTTGCGAACGAGGGGTTCGACGAAATCCTCATTGTAAGCGATAAGGCCGAAGTCGTCGTTGCCGAAGGATTTGGATCTTTCGATGACGTCTTCCATGAGGGAATCTTTTGTCTCGAAAAGATAGAAGCCGTTTTTGAGCGTGAATCTTTCTTCGTCGGACCATTTATCCGGAAGGATGCCCGAGGCGAGCTTATCGGCGAGGTTGCGGCGCAAAGAGCTTAAGTCTTCGAGGAGCAAAGGAATGATGTGGAGGGAATATCCGATAAGCCTGTCTTTATCCGTTTTTTGGTTTGAAGACAGATTGGTCATATCGGCGACGGCGCCCATATAGCTCAGAAGGGAAGAGGTGATCCGGATATAAGGCTTAAAGTCGGTTTTTGGGCGAAGGGTTTCCGGTTGAGGGAGGGAAAGGATATCTTTTCGGATATCTTGCCAGCCGTGGCGCAAGGCGTCGTAATCGGAGAGGTCGAAATTATCGACGTTACTGAGGGAGGCTTCCAAATTTTTTCTGGCTGAGGCGAGGGGTACGGCGAAGGCGGGGTTTCCGGTTTGGGCGGCGAAAGCGAGGTCGCGGACGTTTTGAACGGAGTCGAAGAGTTGGAAGAGCTGCCTATGGTAGGCGATGCCGAACTGTTCGATTTTGAAGGTATGAATTTCTGAATTCAGGGACGAGATTGCCTGATGAATGACGATGACGAGCGGGAGGGCGAAAAGAGCGCCGTAGCCGAGGGTCATAAAGACGCGGCTAGAGATGGCGAAGGCAAAAACGATGAAAAGAAGGATAGTGACGGTCAAGACGGCGATGGCGAGCAGTTCAGGATGCGCGTTGGCTTCGACGAAAACGTCGGAAAAGGGCAAAAAGACGGCGGCATGCATGCCCGTGTAATAGGCGCCGCAAATGCTGCCGCCCATGATGAAAGCGGAAACGATGCGGTTAAGAACCGGCCTTGAGGCGATCAGGCGAGGGGGGAAGAAAACGATCCACAAAGCTGTTCCCGACATCAGGATGGCGATGGCGATGGACAAAAAGAACATGGAAGGAACGAAGCGGAGGGAGGCGTTCATTTGCATGGCTTCCATGCCTGCGTAATGCATGATGCAAATGCCGAAGCCGAAGAGAGCGCCGCCCAAAAGGATTCTGAGCTTTGAAGGCAGGCGGGCGGTTCGGGTGATGCGGAGGACGAAATAGACCACGACGCTGGCGATGAGGAAAGAAAGGAAGGCGACCCAAGGGTTATAGGAGATGGAGATTTTGGTTTTGTAGGCGAAGGTGCCGATAAAATGAGTGGCCCAGAAGCAGCCGCCGTAGGAGAAGGAAGCCAGCCAGCGGAGGAAGGTTTTTCTGGAGACAGGGGAAGAGGGGATCATCTGCGCGACGGAGAGTCCGGCATAAGAGCCGATGGTCGCGACGACATAGGAGGCGAGGACGAAAAGAGGGACGTAAGAACCCTTTTCGAAGTTGGTCGTAAGCTCCTCAAAAAGGAAAAAAGATCCTAGCGAAAGATCGCCCACAACATCCCCCATCGATTTGCGAGGTCCGAGAGCGCGGATTCCGCAAAAAGTCAAAGCGGTTGGCAATGTGCGAAGATATAGGCATTGATTTGGTCAATATAACGTAAAGAAGCAACACAATTGTATGTCAACGAAGGTTAAGCTGCGGCGGTAAGTCGTTGATTAGCGCGGTTCCAGTCGAGCAAGCGGTCGATGAGGGCGTTAACGAAGTCGGCGCGTTTATTTTGATAGTCGAGGTAATAGGCGTGTTCCCAAACGTCGATGGTAAGGAGGGGAAGGGTCTGTCCGGCGATGGGGGTATCGGCATTGGAGGTTTTGCGAATCGAGAGGCGAGCGTTGTCTAAGACGAGCCAAGCCCAACCGCTGCCGAATTGAGTTACGGCGGCGTTAGCGAAGTCGGCCTTGAATTTGGAGTAGCCGCCGAGGTCGCGGTCGATGAGAGAGGCGATAGAGCCGGAAGGAGCGCCGCCGCCGTTGGGGGAGAGGCTTTCCCAGAAGAAAGAGTGGTTCCACGCCTGAGCGGCGTTATTAAAGAATCCTGATTTATCAGCGACTCCCGCCGTTTTCTTGATAATTTCCACGAGGGAGAGGGCGGCGAAGTCCGTTCCTTCGCAAAGCTTGTTCAGATTATCGACATAGGCTTTATGATGCTTGCCGTAATGGAAGCTCATCGTGTTTGCCGAAATGACGGGAGCGAGAGCATTGTCGGCGTAAGGCAGAGGGGGGAGGATAAAAGGCGCGGGCATAAGGGGCACTCCTTTTTGAAAGAGGACTTCAGCATAAAACAAAAGAGGGAAGAGTCAAAAAACTAAGAAATTTTCTGGTATTCAAGCGATTTTTATGCAGTTTATATCGAAATTTCGTAGGGGGCGGTTATGAAGGTATTATTAACGGGTGCGGCGGGTTTTATAGGGTCCCATGTCGCGAAAGCGTTACTTGCGCGCGGAGCGGAAGTGATCGGCGTCGATAATTTGAACG
>CAYUPD010000182.1:0-3295 GCA_964446645.1 uncultured Rhodospirillaceae bacterium | reverse complement strand
CGCACGACGTTCTTTTTATCGATGAAATTCATAGGCTTAACCCGCAGGTTGAGGAAATCCTCTATCCGGCGATGGAGGATTTTCAGCTCGATCTCATGATCGGCGAGGGACCTGCCGCGCGCTCGGTGCGCATCGATTTGCCTCCGTTTACGCTTATCGGCGCGACGACTAGAAGCGGCCTTATCACCCGTCCTTTGCGCGAACGTTTTGGGATTCCGATGCGGCTTCAGTTTTATTCGCCGGAAGAGTTGCAGCAGATCATTGTTCGCGCTGCGGCGAAGCTCGACATGCCGCTGACGGATGACGGCGCGGCCGAAATCGCGCGTCGCGCGCGCGGCACGCCCCGCGTCGCCGGAAGATTGCTACGCCGCGTGCGCGACTTTGCCGCCGTGGCGGGGCGCAAGCAGATCGACGCCAAGGCTGCCGACGAAGCGTTGGGGCGGCTTGAGGTCGACCGGCTTGGCTTCGACGCGATGGATCGCAAATATCTTTACCTCATCGCCGAAAATTATAACGGAGGGCCAGTGGGCGTCGATACGCTCGGTGCCGCTTTGTCGGAACAGCGCGACGTTCTTGAAGAGGTCATCGAGCCTTACTTGATTCAACAAGGCCTGTTGCAGCGCACGCCCAGAGGCCGCATGTTGACCGAAGCCGGTTATAAGCATATAGGGCTGACGCTCCCTCCCGGAAGGCAGGGCGACTGGTTTGCGGCTTTGCAGGAAAAAACAGATGACGACGAAGCTTGATCCGACGGAACCCCATCACATGCAAATCCGGGTCTACTACGAAGACACGGATGCGGCCGGGGTCGTCTATTACGCCAATTATTTAAGATTTGCCGAACGCGCCCGCATGGAGTTCTTGCGCCGTTTTGGCTATAGCCCCCAGAAAGTTAAGGCCGAACAGCATGTCGTTTTGGTGGTCCGGCGCGTCGAGGCCGATTATCGTGCCTCGGCCAAACTCGACGACTTGCTCGATGTCGTCACCGAAGTCGTTGAATGTAAAAACAGTTCTTTCCGCATGAAGCAAACCGTCTGCCGCGGCGACCTCGTTTTGACCGAAATTTCGGTTCTGATCGTTGCCGTCGGAGAGTCGGGCAGGGCTGTGCGCATTCCGCCTCAATTACGCCAGATTCTGGGGGCATAAACCCGCAAAACCGTTTCAAAGGACGCCGGCGCATTTTTGCTTCTGTGGGGCTTGTTTTCTTGAAAGCAATGTCTTTTACTCCCCGAAAGCCGAATCCCAAGAATCCGGTCGAAACTCTAACCCCCGTTTGTTCCTATGGATGCTTCTCCTTCCGTGCCCGTTAACGCTTTGCAATTAGCCGGGTCCGTGACCGCTAACGATATGTCCCTCATGGGGCTTTTCGGCCATGCCGATATCGTCGGCAAGGTCATCATCGTTTTTCTGGTCATCATTTCAATCCTGACCTGGGCCATCATTTTCGATAAAATCGGAAAGGTTAAACGCCTTAAAAGCCGCGCCGAATATTTCGAGGAAAAGTTCTGGTCCTCGGGTTCTCTCGACGCTCTGTTCGAGAAAATCCGCCGTCCTGCCGATCCGATGCAGGCTGTTTTCGTCGCCGGGATGAAGGAATGGCGCAACGCTCAGGACAAGGGGCTATTTTTGAATCCCACAAGCCGCTCTATCGTCATGTCGCGCATTGATCGCGTCTTGCAGGTCACCATCGGCCGTGAGATGGCCATGGTCGAAACGTGGATGACTTTTCTTGCGTCCGTCGGCTCGGTCGCTCCGTTCATCGGCCTTTTCGGAACCGTCTGGGGCATCATGCACAGCTTTATCGGCATCGCGCAGGCTCAAAACACAAGCCTTGCCGTCGTCGCGCCGGGCATTGCCGAAGCCCTTCTGGCGACTGCCGTAGGCCTCGTGGCCGCTATTCCGGCGACGACCGCCTACAACAAGTTCTCGACCGAAATCGGCCGCTATGGCGCGCGCCTCGATAACTTCGCCAACGATTTCATCGCGACGCTCTCGCGCAACCTCGAAGACCCTCAGGGCGCTTCGATGGGCGCTTCCGCGCCGGAAGGAGATACAGGATGGCGGCACAAATAATGCCTTCAGGCGGCGCTCGCCAAGGCCGCCGCCGCGCGGCACGGGCGGTGTCCGAGATCAACGTCACGCCCTTCGTCGACGTTATGCTCGTGCTTTTGGTCGTGTTTATGGTCACCGCGCCGATGATGACGCTTGCCGTCCCCGTCGATCTGCCCAAAACGCAGGCTCAAAACGTCAATCAGGACAAGGAACCTCTCGTCATCAGCATCGATGCCGAGGGGCGTGTCTATGTTCAGGACAAGGTCGTAAAACCGGCCGAGCTTGTGGCCAAGCTTAAAGCCATCACCGGCGCCAACCCGGAATCGCGCATTTTCGTGCGCGGCGACAAAGACCTTGCCTACGGCAAGATCATGGACATCATGGGCTTGATCAGCGCGGCGGGTTATAAAAAAGTCGCTTTAGTCGCAGACCTTCCTAACCCGGCCCAAGGCAAGGGGCGATGATCTACGTTCCGACCGTCAACGATAACTCCCTTAAAGAAGGCCTGACGGTTTCGACGGGACTCCACGTCCTGATGTTCTTGTTTTTGTACTTCGGGTTGCCTCATATCATCCCTCCTTTGCCCTCGCATCATGAGCCCGTGCCTTTCGACATTGTTACTATCGCCGATATTACCAACGTGCGCGTCAACGATCAGCCCGAAGGCCCGCCCCCGCCCCCGCCCGAAGACAAAGCCAAGCTGACCCCGGCTCCTTTGCCTGCGAAGGTTGAGCGCGTGCTTCCCGAAGAAGCCGTGGTGCCCAAGCCGATACAAAAACCGAAGCCTCCGGCGCCTCCTAAACCCGCTCCGGAGCCGCCCAAGCAGGATTTGCTTGGCAGCGTTCTTAAAAACGTCGCCCGGATGAAGCCGCCTCCGGCCAAGAAAACCTCGGAAACGGCCCAAAAAACGGACGCGAACGCTCCCGTCGCCAACGCGGGGCCGTCTTTTTCATCGCGCCTTACGATTACGGAAGAAGACGCCCTGCGCCGCCAAGTCGAGCAGTGCTGGAATCCGCCCGTCGGCGCGCGCGACGCCCAAAACCTGATCGTCGATGTCATTATTGACGTTAACCCGGATCGCACGGTGTCTAATGCGCAAGTTGTTGACAAGTTCCGTTATGCCAGCGATCCTTTCTTCCGCGCCGCCGCCGATGCCGCGATACGGGCTGTGCGTAATCCGAAGTGCAGCCCTTTAGAGCTTGCGCCGGATAAATATCAACAGTGGAAACGCATCACGTTCACT
>CAYUPD010000181.1:0-3298 GCA_964446645.1 uncultured Rhodospirillaceae bacterium | reverse complement strand
AAGTTGACCCCCGCAATCCTGTTGATCATGATCTCAAACGTCGAGCGCGACACAAACCCGTACTTCGCGATCACTCGCTTGTTCGTAATCGCCAGCTCCGTCGACGACTGCCTCACCGCCGCGCTCGCAATCAGCACAAAACCAACTATCGAAAACAGCATCGCCACCCCCGCCAGCGCCCGTCCGATGCTTTGCTGATAAAAATCTCCCAACACGCTCGCCGCAATGTCGTAGCTGAAAAGCCCCACAAACCCGCTTATCACCGTCACAATCAGCCCCGGCAAAAACACGATCCAGTGCAGCGTCGCCACATAGATCAGCTTCTCTTCCGGCAATAACGCGTTCTTTAGATAAGACGACATGATCGCTCCTTAATCTTCAACGTTCGCATGTTCGCGCGCCGCCAAAAGCCTTTCCGCCTCCAGCGCCGCCATGCATCCCATTCCCGCCGCCGTGATCGCCTGCCGGTACGTCTTATCCCTCACGTCCCCTGCCGCAAACACTCCTTCGACGCTCGTGACCGTGCTGTCCGGCTTCGTCTCAATATACCCTCCGGCGTCCAGCTTGAGCTGCCCTTCGAATAATTTCGTCGACGGCGTATGCCCTATCGCCACAAAAACTCCCGCCGCCGGGATCGTCTTCGCCTCGCCCGTCTTCATGTTCTTGATCCGCACGCCCGTCACCGACAACGCCGGTTTCTCGTCGCCCTTCACTTCCTCCACCACGCTGTCCCACTCTACCGCGATCTTGGGATTGGCAAACACGCGATCCTGCATGATCTTCTCGCCACGGAAAGAATCGCGGCGGTGGATGATCGTCACCTTCGTGGCAAAACGCGTCAGATACAGCGCCTCTTCCATCGCGGAATTCCCCCCGCCCACCACGCAGACCTCTTTGCCCCTGTAGAAAAAACCGTCGCACGTCGCGCATCCAGACACGCCGAAACCCTGAAACTTCTTTTCGCTCTCCAACCCAAGCCAGCGCGCCTGCGCCCCTGTCGCTATAATCACCGTCTCCGCAACGATCGTGTCGCCGTTCTCCGTCTTGCAAATAAACGGCTTTTTACCGAAGTCCACGCTCGTCACGATGTCGGCCAAAAGCGTCGCGCCCACCCTCGTCGCCTGCGCCGCCATTTGCTCCATCAGCCACAGACCTCCCACCGGCTCCGCAAATCCCGGAAAATTCTCAATCTCCGACGTGATCGTCAACTGCCCTCCCGGCTGTAACCCTTGCACCAAGATCGGCTTTAAACTCGCGCGCGCCGCATAGATCGCCGCCGTGTACCCCGCAGGCCCCGCGCCTATCACCAAAATCTTCGTCTTATGCGTTGTGGGCATTCCCATTAACCTTACTAGATGTTGATAGAGACTCTTTTCTTTCCTTGCGACGTTAGCAAGGGCTTGTGCTTACGCAAAATCAAAAAATTCGCCTTTTTTTGCGTTTTTTTGAAACGAAAAACCTTATTTTTTGATGTTTTCAATAGGCTTTCTTGTGCTAGAAAGCTCCAAATTTCGTTTTCTCGTCTTCGGTAACAGGTTGTTTTTACTATGTCAGAACCAGAAACGTCTTTGATGAACCGCATCGGCGCTCTTTCCAAACGGCGGGGGTTCATTTTTCAGGCCTCTGAAATATACGGCGGACTCAACGGCTTCTGGGACTTCGGCCCCCTCGGCATCCAGCTCAAAAATAACCTCCGCGACGCTTGGTGGCACAGCATGGTCGAATGCCCCCCCTTAGGCCCCGACGCCAAGCCCCTCTCTATCGTCGGCATCGATACGGCGATCATCCAACATCCCAAAACGTGGGAGGCGTCGGGCCACGTCAGCGGATTCGCAGACCTTATGGTCGATTGCCACGAAACGAAGCTCCGTTATCGCGCCGACCACATCACGTGCATCGAAGTCTTCTACGAAAAGAACGGACAGAAAAAAGCGCTCCCCGGCTGGCTCAGCGCCCTCGAAGGCGACGAGGCCGAAGCCAACATCAAGAAAAAAGCCAAGAAGCTCGTTCAGAAATCCGGCGGCGGCGACATTCTTCCTTTCGACATGAAGAACGCCGTTCCCTTCACATCGCTCAAGGAAGACCAGCGCGCCAAGGTCATCGGCCCCGATGCCGAAAATCCCGGCACGTTGACCGAACCCCGCGCCTTCAACCTGATGTTCCAATCCTATGTCGGCGTTTTCCAGAACGAGGACTCGAAGGTTTTCCTGCGCCCCGAAACGGCGCAAGGAATCTTTTTGCAGTACAAGAACGTTCTCGACACCTCGCGCGTCCGCCCGCCCTTTGGCGTCGCTCAGGTCGGCAAGTCCTTCCGCAACGAAGTCACACCTCGCAACTTCATCTTCCGCACGCGCGAGTTCGAGCAAATGGAGATGGAGTTCTTCGTCCCGCCCGAAGACGGCATGATGTGGTACGAGTTTTGGGTCGCCGAACGCCTGCGCTGGTGGAAAGAACAAGGCGTCAATCCGGCCAACCTTTTCCGCCACGAAATAGCCGAAGCCGACCGCTCGTTCTATTCGGCCGCGACATCCGACATCGAATACAAATACCCCTTCACCGCGCCGGGCTTCGGCGAGCTTGAAGGCGTCGCTTACCGCACCAACTACGACCTGACGCAGCACCAGAAGTTCAGTAAAGTGAATATGGAGTACGTCGATCAGGAGGCCAAGAAGCGTTACATCCCCCACGTCATCGAGCCAGCCAGCGGCTTGACGCGCGGTGTCCTTGTTTTGCTTTGTGAGGCTTATCAATACGATGAGAGCCGTCCTTCACCTGAATGGTTAAAAATCAAGCCTTCGCTCGCGCCCATCAAGGCCGGAGTCTTCCCGCTCGTCAATAAAGACGGCATGCCCGAAGTCGCCGAGAAACTTTATCTCGACCTGCGGCAATCCTTCACCTGCCAGTACGACGCCAAGCAGAGCATCGGCAAGCGCTACGCACGCATGGACGAGGCCGGAACGCCTTTCTGCGTCACTATCGACGGCGACACCTTGAAAGACCAGACCGTTACGATCCGCAACCGCGACACCGCTCAACAGGAACGCGTCGCTCTCGACAAAGTGAAATCTTATCTCTCTTCTCATCTCGCTTAATAAAAAGGAGCATGATTATGGCTGCACAAAAATGGGTTTACAGTTTCGGAGACGGCAAGGCTGAAGGCCGCGCCGATATGCGCAATCTCCTCGGCGGCAAAGGCGCCGGACTCGCCGAAATGTGCAATCTCGGACTCCCCGTCCCTCCGGGATTTACCGCCACCACCGAAGTCTGCACCTATTACTACGCCAACGAAAGAACCTAT
>CAYUPD010000180.1:0-3299 GCA_964446645.1 uncultured Rhodospirillaceae bacterium | reverse complement strand
CTGTTTGTTTTCGGCTAGGATGTTGCTTGGGGCGTGTCTTCGGGGGCGTTTCGCAATGCTTTTTAAACAGGAGATGAAAATGGCAAAAATTTTATCGCTCGTTCTCGTTTTAGTCATTTCCATTCTCGGCGATTCGACGAAGGCTAATGCAACCCTGATCACGTTCGACGATCTTTCTGCCGGATACGTTCCAAATGGGTATAACGGATTTAATTGGAGCAATATATTCGTTATGAATCCCTATCCCTTTCATCAGAACGACGGTTTTTATTATGGACGCGTTTCCGGGCCGAATGTGGCTTTTAATGTCGGCGCGTTCGTTTCTATTTACTCATCTACACCCTTCACTTTGAACAGCGGCTATTTTACCACCATTCAGCCGGATCAAAATATTACTATTCGCGGATATCTCAACGACGTTATGGTCGAGGAAATCGTTGCTTACCCTACGAATACAGGCCCGACCTATTTTGCGCTGAATATGGCCAATGTCGATCGGGTGGAAATCTATCCCTATCTCAACTATCTCTATGTCGTGATGGATAATCTCGATATTACTATCACGCCGTTACCGGCCGCGTTGCCTCTGTTCGGCGCCGGGGTGTTGGGCCTTGCGGGATGGGTGCGTAAAAAGAAGGCATAACGCCTCGCTATAATTCAAACCGCCGCGTTTGCTTTGCGAATGCGGCGGTTTTTTATGCCGAAAATTTGGGATTACGGCAACCGCTAACCCCGCCCCTTCGGAATAACGACTGACAAGCAGTCGTTATTCCGTTCCCCTCCCTCAAGGGGAGGGGAAAAGGCTTGCCGCACCATTCGGAGTTACATTCGGCGTTATCGCGCCTGTTGCTGTTCCGTGCCTGCAAGGGGAGGGAAATAAAACTAGGCTTTTTCGGCGGCTTTGGCCGCGTTCCAGAGCGCTTCCATCTCGGCAAGCGTGGCGTCTTGGATTTTTTTGCCCTGTTTGGAGAGTTCTTCTTCTATCGCGCGGAAGCGGCGCTCGAATTTCGCGTTCGTGCCGCGCAGCGCCGCTTCGGGGTCGATATCGAGCTTGCGCGCCAAGTTCGTTACCGCAAACAGAACGTCGCCGAGTTCGTCTTTTAAATAAGCTTCGCCTTTATTGTCGGCGACTTCTGTTTCCAGCTCCGCGATCTCTTCTTTGATCTTGGCAAAGACCGCCGCCGCCTCGTCCCAGTCAAAACCCACATGCGCCGCGCGCTTTTGCAATTTGACCGCCCGGGTCATCGCGGGCAGGGCCGTTGAGACGTTGTCCAGCACGCTTTCGGCCCGGCCTTCGTTTTCGGCTTTTTCGGCCCGCTTCGCCTGCTTGTTCTTCTCCCAGATCGTGACGACGTCGTTCGCCGTCTCGGCCTTCTGCTCGCCGAAGATATGCGGATGCCTTTCGACCAGTTTGTCCGCCGTGGCCTTGGCAACGGAGTCGAAATCGAACAACCCGGCCTCGCGCGCCATTTGCGCGTGAAAGACGACCTGAAGCAGCACGTCGCCCAGCTCTTCCTTTATGGCTTTTGCGTCTTTCTTTTCGATCGCTTCGACAAGCTCGTACGTTTCTTCGATCGTGTGCGGCGCGATGCTCTCGAACGTTTGTTCGATATCCCACGGGCAGCCGCCTTCCTTCTGCCTCAGGCGCGCCATGATATCGAGCAGGCGTTGGATGTTCGCGGACATTATGAGCCGGGGGCGGGCTTGGCTTTCGTCAGCGACGTCGGCAGTTGAAAGTGCACGTTCTCCTGAATGCCGCCCTGCATGATCTCGACCGTTACGTCTTTGAATTCTTTATGCAAACGTTCGATCAGCTCTTTGACGAGGTCCTCGGGGGCCGATGCGCCCGCCGTGACGCCCACGCGCTCTTTGCCGCGCAGCCAGTTGAGATCGAGGTGCGAGGCGTCCTCGATCAGATACGCCGGAATTCCGACTTCGGCCGCAAGCTCGCGCAGGCGGTTTGAGTTCGAGCTGTTGTGCGCCCCGATCACCAGCACGACGTCCACGTGCTTGGCGAGTTCGCGCATCGCGCCTTGACGGTTTTGCGTCGCGTAGCAGATATCCTTCGTCGCCGGGCCCACGATGTGCGGAAACCGCGTCTTGAGCGCCTCGATAACGTCGCGCGTTTCGTCGAGGCTCAGCGTCGTCTGCGTGATGTAGGCGAGCAGCTCCGAGTTCTTGACGGCGAGGTTTTTAACGTCCTCTATGTCCGACACGAGATGCACGATGCCGCTGTTGTGCCGGATTCTCCCCAGCGTGCCTTCGATCTCGGGGTGGCCCTTGTGGCCGATCAGGATGATCTCGTAATTCTTTTTCGCGTACTTGATGCCTTCCGTATGCACTTTCATCACGAGCGGGCAGGCCGCGTCGATCACCGTCAGCTTCCGCGCCTTGGCGTGCTCTTCCACCTCCGGCGTCACGCCGTGCGCGCTGAAAATCACCACTTTCCCGTCGGGGACTTCGTCCGTCTCTTCGACAAAAATCACGCCTTTCGCCTTAAGACGGTTCACGACATGCGGATTATGCACGATTTCGTGCCGCACGTAGATCGGCGTTCCGAACTTCTCAATCGCCGTTTCGACGATCGATATCGCGCGCTCGACCCCGGCGCAAAATCCGCGCGGCTGGGCTAATATGACCTTCATGGGCATTACCTTAATCTGACGTTTTAAACCAGAAGCGGTTCTTTAGCACCGCCTACAATCATCTTCCAGCCCGAATGTTGACTTTTGCCACGTTATGGGCGAAAATTTCACGCTTTTTCCGGAGGTTGCTCCATGTTCGACGCCGATTTGCCAAAGATTTCCGCCCCGTTGGCGCGGATGATCGAAGAGGCTGTTTTGCTCGGCGGCTCAAAAGAAGTCGGCGATATTCTCGACCTCGTCAAGGACGACAAGGATTTTCCGGCCAACGTTCGCTACGGCCTTGAGGCCATGTTTTACTTCCGCCGCTTCTACGGCTTCGGCGGCGACCTCGAACCCCAAAACGCCGAAGACAAGAAAAAACTCTTCGAAATGGAGGCTCTTTGGGGCCGCGAAATCATCGATAGCCTCGACTCCTACGCCGACAGGGCGGATAACCTTACTTTCAAACAGGGATAATCATGACTCAGACAGAACCCAAAGATTCCCAACGGCTATCGCTTTGGCGCGAAACTTTCCGCGACCTCGTTCCCTTCGCCAAGGAACACTGGCAGTGGATTGTCGTTTTTGCCGCCATCATCGCCGCCGAGCAGCGCCTTTTGGCCGCAAGCTACGATCTGAACGCCATGACCGAGCAGATTAAGCTCGCCGCAGGCA
>CAYUPD010000179.1:0-3301 GCA_964446645.1 uncultured Rhodospirillaceae bacterium | reverse complement strand
GATGTAAAAAATATACGCAAGCGCCAGCCCCAGCGCCGCCGCAATGACCGGCAAAACCTTATAGACCTCGCCCAAAGCCGACGCCGCCGCCATCGAGTCGTGACCCGGCAATACATAAAGCGCGCCTTCCCAGAACGCCTCGCTACTGTCTCCCGTAAACCACGGATTCGCCAGCCAGCCCGCAAACACCGCCCCCACGGCCAGCGGCACAAGCGGCGCCAATAGCTTCCACGACGATTCATGCGCCGTCTCGAGAACCTCTTCGTCCTCGCGCACGTCGCCGTGAAACGCCATAAAGATCATGCGGCCCGCGTAAAACGCCGTCATGAACGCCGCGCACAATCCCAACCCATACGCCACCGCGCCCACACCCGTCCCGCGCGCCAAGGCCGACTCCAAGATCAAATCCTTCGAATAAAATCCCGCAAAGCCGAACACGCCCTCGACCCCGAAACCCATCAGCGCCAACGAGCCGATCCACATCAACGCATACGTCGCCGGAGCCGCGCGCCATAGGCCTCCCATTTTGCGCAGGTCTTGCTCGCCAGACAAAATATGGATCACCGACCCCGCGCACAAAAACAGCAGCGCCTTGAAAAACGCGTGCGTCGCCAGATGAAACACCGAAGCCGCGTAGGCCGACGCTCCCGCCGCGATGAACATGTAGCCAAGCTGGCTCATCGTCGAATAGGCGATCACCCTCTTCATATCGAACTGCGTCAAGCCGACCGCAGCCGCAAAAATGCACGTCAAAGCCCCCAAAACGCCGATAAAAGCCAGAACCCACGGCGCGTATTCGAACATCGGCGACAGCCGCGCCACCATGAACACCCCCGCCGTCACCATCGTCGCCGCGTGAATCAGCGCCGAAACGGGGGTCGGGCCTTCCATCGCGTCGGGCAGCCACGTGTGAAGCCCCAATTGCGCCGACTTTCCGACCGCGCCCATAAATAAAAGAAAACATACGACTTCGAGCACGGGCGCCTTATAGCCCAAAACGATCCATTCCTTCGCCGCTATGTCGGACGCTTGCGAGAACATCGCGCCGAAATCCAGACTTCCGAAAAGCGCGAAGCAGCCGAATATCCCGAGCAGAAAGCCGAAATCCCCGATCCGATTCATCACAAACGCCTTGACCCCGGCCGCCGACGCCGACGGCCTTTCGTACCAGAAGCCGATCAACAAATACGACATCAGGCCGACGCCTTCCCATCCGAAAAACATTTGCAGAAGATTGGGCGCCGTCACAAGCGCCGCCATGAAAAACGTGAACAGGCTCAAAAACGCCATGAACCGCGCCCGGCCCTTGTCGGCCCCCATATAAGGCACGGAATAGAGATGCACCATCGCCGACACGCCGTTGACCACCGCCAACACAAGGGCCGAAAGCGCATCGACTTTAAGGCCCCATGAAACCGAAAAATCTCCCGACCTAATCCACTCGAACAAAACCCTCTCGGACGGATGCCCCGCAAGCGCCGCGTCCTTGAACAACAACGCCGAAAAAACCGCCGCCCCCAGAACGCACAGGCACGCCCAAACTTGCGCGGGCAGGCCCCCCATCCTCCGGCCAAGCAATCCCGCGCCCACGGCGCCCGCAAGCGGCAAGAATACGGCGGCAATGTCGAAAGGCACCGTCATGCGCCGTCCCTCAAAAGATCGGCGCTTTCGACCTCGATGTCGCCCCGGTTGCGGAAATGCGCCACCAAGATCGCAAGGCCTATCGCGGTTTCCGCCGCCGCAATCGTAAGGACAAAGATCGTAAAGACCTGCCCCGTCAGATTATGCTGAAAGACGGAAAACGCGACAAGATTGAGAGCCGCCGCAAGCTGGATCACTTCGACCGCCATGAAAAGAACGATGACGTTCCGGCGGCCGAAGACAATCCCCCCGCACCCGATCGCGAACAGCAGCGCCGCCACGACCAGAAAATGCGGCAACCCTACGGCCATTGGAACTTACTCCAGACCCTTCGGTATCTTAAGATCGTTCCGCTTCATCTCCTTGATGACAGCCTCCCGGATGTTCGAGGATTCACGGGCTTCGATCTGGCGGCCTACATCGGCTCCGGCTTGCATCACCCGGCCCCACATCTTTAACGCCTTCTTTCCGGCGGACGATCCGTAGAACTTCTCTAACTGCTCAAGTTCGTCAGCCGTAAAGACCTTCGCCAGCGCAATCGCCTTGCTCTTCATCGCCGCGCTTTCGTACTTGTCCGCGTACTTTTCGACGACAGCTTCGGCGCTCTGCCGAACCTTGTCCCCTTGTCCCGGATTCGCGACGTCAACCATCGGCGCTATCATCAGGGCCGGCATCCTGAGCTGCGCTTTGAGATCCTCCTTGACGTCAAGAACCTTCGCCACGTCCTTGGCGGCGTCGTAGGCCTTCGAATCCACTTCCTTTTGCATCGCCGACAGCTCGTCGTCGATGGACGGCATACTCCCCGCCGGACGAATTTGCGGCGGCGGCGGCATCGAAGGCGCGCCCCGGCTCGCCGCAGCAGGCGGCGGCACGGGCGCCACGCCTTCCGCAGAAGCGGGCTTCGGCGCTTCTTCCTTCTTGTCCCCGCCTCCGAACAATTTCTTGAAGAACGATTTCTTTTCGGGAACCGGGGTCGGAGCCGGAACCGCCTCGGGAGCGGCCGCTTCGGCCGGCTTCTCGGCGACTACCGCCGCCTTCGCCGGAGCTTCCTTCGCTTCGGCGGCTTTGGCCGGAACTTCCTTGGCCGTTGCCGTTTTTGCCGGAGTTGCCGCTTTGGCCGACGTCGTTTCAACCGTCGTTTCTTTCGCTGCGGCTTTCTTGTCCGCCGCATAGCCCGGAGACGGCGCTGCCAAAACGACCGTTAAAGCCGTGGCCGCAATAACTGGTAGAAAAGAACGGTTTGTCTTCATAGCTCGACTCCTTGTTTTGAGGTGACTTTCTCGACTCCGACAACATCCGACACGGATACTCCCGTCTGGCGTTTCGCTTTTTGCCGCCGCGTGCCGCCACGCCCGCGCATTGTCAAAACAATAGCGCCGACCATAGCCACAAGCAGCACCAGCCCCGATACCTGAAAGGGATAGGCATAGTCCGTATACAGAACTTGCCCCAAAGCGCGGGTATTTTCGAGTCCTTCTTCGCCTGCCGCCATCGTAACGGCTTCGGGCGCCGTTACCCATGCGCTTGCGACTACGATCAATTGAGCCAAAAGGACTAAAATCACGGCGCCGACAACCGGCATTGTCCGCCGATCGCCTTGTTTTTTATCGCGAATTTTTATGTCGAGCATCATCACGACAAACAGGAACAAAACGGCGAC
>CAYUPD010000178.1:0-3307 GCA_964446645.1 uncultured Rhodospirillaceae bacterium | reverse complement strand
CAGGCCGCCATGGGCGAATCTCCCGTCCTGTTGACGAGTCCGACGATCCGCAGCTATGTAAGATCCGTTATCGAGAGGTTCCGCCCTTCGACTACGGTTTTGTCGCAAAATGAAATTCATCCGAAGGCTAAAATTAAAACGTTAGGGCAGGTTTAATGAGACTCAAATCTTTTCACGGCCCGACTCTTACCGACGCCATGCGCGGCGTCCGCGAGGCTCTGGGCGATAACGCCATCATCGTCGCGACGCGCGAGGACGAACAAGGGGGCGTGCGCGTCACGGCGGCCATCGACGACGCGGCCCATGCCTCGGACGGCATGGCCGCCTTCGACGACGCGGCGGACGGCTCGGAAGCCCTCGAAACCATCGCCGACGCCATCACCTTTCACAATATCTATCCCCCGCTGGCCGAAAAGCTCATGGCCTCGGCCACGCAATTCGCCAACGACGATCCCCTTCTTTGCCTCGGCGCCGCGATCGACACGCATTTCAAATTCTCTCCCGTCGATGCGGAAAAGCCTTTGCTTCTCGTCGGGCCTCCCGGCGCGGGCAAGACCCTATGCACCGCCAAGTTCGCCACGCAGGCCACCATAGCCAAGAAAAAAGTCACCGTCGCCAGCATGGATGTCGAACGCGCCGGAGGGCTTGAGCAACTGGCCGCCTTCACCCGCCTTCTCAAAATCGATCTCGCGGAAATCGACGACTGGCACGCTTTGCGCGATCTCGTCGCCGTTCAGAAAGGCAATCCCGTCTTTATCGACACGGCGGGACGCAATCCCTTCGATCCTCGCGAGAAAGACTCCTTACGCGATGTCATTGCCGCCGTCGGCGACGCGACGCTGGTTCTTCCTGCGGGACTCGACGCCGCCGAAGCCGTCGATCTTGCGCTTGAGTTCCGCGCGCTCGGCGCGTCGCGCCTGATCGTCACGCGCCTCGACGCCGTCAAGAGGATCGGAAGCCTGCTGCGCCTCGCTTACGAAACGCACATGCCCTTCTCGAACTTTGCCGCGTCGGCCAAAGTCACTGAGCCTCTGGCCCCTCTCAACCCCGTCGTTTTGACGCGCCTGCTTTTAAAAACAAACCAGCCGCTTGCCGCCGAGGCCAGGCGCAAAACCCATCGATCGTCCCTATAGAAAGATACGGAGCAGCCCATGACCGAACCTATTCCTTTGAGAGTCGAAAGAGCTCCGACCGCAGGAGCGCTTCTGCGTTGCCCCAACATGGTCGCCGTCGCCAGCGGCAAAGGCGGCGTCGGAAAGACGTGGTTTTCGATCACGTTGTGCCACGCGCTCGCCCGCTCGGGAAAGAAAACCCTTTTGTTCGATGGCGATTTCGGCCTTGCCAACGTCGACATCCAACTGGGCCTGACGCCCGAAAAAGACTTGAGTTCCGTCGTCGAGGGCTTTTTGCCCATGAAAGCCGCCGTCACGCGCTACGCCGAGGGCGGTTTCGACATCCTTGCCGGACGGTCGGGCTCGGGCAACCTCGCCGCGTTGCCGTTGCAAAAACTCTCAAACCTGCGCAACGACCTGATCGCGCTCGCCAAGAACTACGACGCCGTCGTCGTCGATCTCGGCGCGGGCGTCGAAAGGCCGGTGCGCCAGATGGCCGGGCCTGCCGCCGTCACCTATATCGTCCTCATCGACGAACCGACCTCGCTCACCGACGCCTACGCGTTTATCAAGCTCGCCCGCGCCGCCGATCCGTCGGCCGATCTGCGCGTCATCGTCAACATGGCGGCTAACGTCGCCGAAGGTAAAAAAACCTACGAGACGATCCGCAAAGCGTGCGAAAGCTTTTTGGGCTACGAGCCGCCCTTGGCGGGCATCATCCGCCGCGACTCGCGCGTGCGCGACTCCATCCGCGCGCAGACGGCCCTCTTGACGCGCTCGCCCGTGTGCGACGCGGCCAAGGACGTTGAGGCTATCGCCTCGAAACTTCGTCTCGACAGTTAGGGAGGCGGAGGTGGCCGACATTCCTCTCGCCCCTCCGACGCCTTCTTCTTCGACGGCCGCTGCCGCGCCCGCCGCCGCCGAGTTCGTCGCCGTGCAGGTCTCCCTCACCGACGTACCCTATGCCTTAAAAGACCTCTCGCGCATCGTCCAGACAAACGCCTCTCCCTTGGCCGTGTCGGACGCGAACAATTTAACGTTCTCGACCCCGCTCGGCAGTATCTCGGCCGCGCTTTCGCAGCAGCTCGGCACGACGGAAAAGCAAAGCCTCATCCGCCAACTGATCGCCCTGATGCAAGCCCAACGGACGCTGACGCTCACGCTGCAGCCCGGAAGCCCGCCCACTCACGGCGCTTTGCTTATTCCGAACGCGGCGACGACGACGCTTTCTCAGAATTTTCAGGGACATATTTTTTCTGCGCAAGCCGACACGGCCGCGCCGCCTCTTAGAACCGGCGACGCCTTTCGCGCCATCGTGCTTCCGCCCTTGCCCGAACCGGCCGCCGTTCTCGCCACGCCGCCGCCGCCGCAATCCATCACGACGCTCGCCGCCACAAGGCCTCCGCCGGCAGCGCCAGTTTCGCCGGAGAGCATTGTTTCGGTGATTTCGAAGCCCAATATCGGATCGCAGATTATTCTTAATGATCAATATGTTGTAATTAAAAATGAAGGTAATACTTTAACTCCTCCGCCCCCCGACTTTTCGCGCCAAAGCGGCATTCCCGAATCCTGGATTGCCCCTGTTTTAGACGAGCCGACGACGCCGCACCCCGCGCCCTCTTCGCCTTCTTCTATGCCCGCCCCCCCTTCTCAACCTTCCGTCCCCCCAACATCCGCTTCGGTTTCGCAGACCCCGGCTCCTGCGCCTTCCGCGTCTCCCGCTCCGCCTGCGCCGCCCGCTCCGTCGGAACCCGCGCCGCAAACAACATCTCCCTCTTCGCTTCCTCCGGCAGATTTTTCGGTAAATAAAAATCCGGAAACGCTCGCGGTAAAAACAAGTCCTTCGCCTCTTCCTTCCCAGCCGCCCGTTGCTGCGCAAGCCGACCATGCCGCGCCTTCGCCCGCGCCCGCCGCCGCAAAACCGCTCCCCGATGTTTCTCCGATGCAGGCCAAAGCGCCTCCGCTCTCGACGCCTCCGACGCCCGAAACCCGAACGGTTGAAGCTCATTTTTCTTCCTTGCCCGAAACGCCTGCGCCTTCCCCCGCTTCAAAAGCCGAAACGCCGCCGCCCGAGGCAAAAACGGCGCTTCCGCCTTCTCCCGAGCCGCAGTCAACCTCGCGGCCCGCACCGCAAACGCCGCAGGCAACGGCTACGCCTTCTTCCCTGCCGCAGCCGGGACGCGAAGTTTCTTTGC
>CAYUPD010000177.1:2645-3373 GCA_964446645.1 uncultured Rhodospirillaceae bacterium | reverse complement strand
GAGTCCGCCGAAACAGGCGGCGGATGTATGTCCGAGATCGGGAAATGTCGCGCGCTTATACAGAAAGAAACGGATTCCATAGTCGGGTATTTGAAGGATTTATTCGGCCTCGACGCATCCAAGATCGGCGAAGAGGCCAGTTTCGACAAGAAAGTGCTGTGCGATTTTGCGGATTACCTCGCGTTGACGGGGCATATGGACCTTCGGCAAGAGTACATCCGGCGCGTCTGCGCGGAATCCTTGTCGCGATACTTGCGGCGGTACGATTTTGTTCTGGGGGACTTGGCGGCGCGGCTTAACAAGAAAGTGAATCCCTTGAAATTCGTCAGCGCGGACGTTCCGATCATCGTGGACAGGTACCGGAGTTTGTTCGAATCCTTCGTGCATTTATTTCGCAATATCGTCGATCACGGGATCGAGCCGCCGGATTTGCGGAAGCAGGCCGGGAAGGAAGAGAAGGGCAACGTCGAGATCGGGATGGAAGTTGCCGAAAATGAGCAAGGCAAGCCGACGCTTCGGCTCTGTATCAAGGACGACGGGGCGGGGATAGACACGGGGTGCCTAAGGCGGAAGCTCGCGATCCAGTATCCCGAAGGCGGATGGGAAAAGCGCACAGACCGCGAGATTCTCGATAGCCTTCTGACATGCAGCATAAGTTCGAGGGAAAAAGTGTCGGTTTATTCGGGGCGCGGGGTGGGCATCTGCACGGTTTACGGCGAGGTCGTAAA
>CAYUPD010000177.1:0-2635 GCA_964446645.1 uncultured Rhodospirillaceae bacterium | reverse complement strand
GGATTCCGTGCCCGGAGGGGGAACGTGCGTGACAATCGAGATTCCATATACTCTCGAATTCTGCAAAAAATAATTCCGCCTCTTTTCAAACGGAGCGCAAGCGATTATCTTCGGGGCATGAAAAAAATCGCTCTGTTTTTATGCCTGTTGATGGCTATTTCCGGTGCGGCGCATGCCGAGGCGGCGCTGCCTCAATCGCGCGAGCAAATCACGCTTAGTTTCGCGCCGCTCGTCAAAAAAATTACGCCTGCGGTAGTCAACATCTACACGCAAAAGCTCGTGCGGCAGCGCGTGTCACCGTTGTTCGGCGACCCGTTTTTCCGGCAGTTTTTCGGCGACGCTCTGCCGCGCGGAATGACGCGCGAAAGGCTCGAGCATTCGTTGGGGTCGGGCGTGATCGTGCGTTCCGACGGGCTTGTGGTGACGAGCCGTCATGTGATCGCGGGGGCGGATCAGATTCGCGTCGTGCTGTCGGACCGGAAAGAGTACGACGCGAGCGTCGTTTTATCGGACGAGCATTCGGATCTTGCCGTTTTGCGCGTAGACTCGAAAGGCGAAGCGTTTCCGTTTCTCGAATTGAAGGATTCCGACGAAGCGGAAGTGGGGGATTTGGTGCTTGCGGTGGGCAATCCGTTCGGCGTGGGGCAGACGGTAACGTCTGGGATCGTGTCGGCGCTGACGCATAAAGCCGTGGGCGCGGGCGATCTGGGCGCGTTTATCCAGACGGACGCGGCGATCAATCCGGGCAATTCGGGCGGCGCGCTGGTGACGATGGACGGCAAGCTCATCGGCATCAACGCGACGATTTTCTCGAAAGACGGAGGCAATCTCGGCATCGGGTTCGCGGTGCCGTCGAACATGGCGCGTCTTCTGATCGACGCGGTCGAAAAAGGCAAATCGCGCCTGACGTATCCGTGGGTCGGGATCGACGGGCAGGACGTGTCGCCTAAAATTGCGCTGTCGTTGGGATTGGTGCAGCCCGAAGGTGTGTTGGTCAAAGGCTTGCATCCGGCCAGCCCGGCGCTGAAAGCGGGATTGAAAACGGGGGACGTCGTCGTTTCGGTGGACGGAAAGGGAGTCGAAAATCCGGACGCGTTCCGGTACCGGCTGGCGGGACAGCCCATAGGATCGTCGGCGGAGTTCGGCGTGCTGCGGGGCGGGCAAAAGATCGCGTTGCGCGTGGCGATGGTCGAGCCGCCCGAAGACCCGCCGCGAAACGAGACGGAGATAGAAGGGCGCGCGCCGCTGTCGGGAGCCTCGATCGCCAACTTGTCTCCTGCCGTGGCAACGGACATGGGGCTGCCGGATACGCGGCGCGGAGTCGTGGTGACGAAGGTGGGCGAAGGAACGATGGCCGCGCGCGTCGGCCTGAGCGCGGGGGATATTGTGGCGGCCATCAACGGAGAAGAAATCGCCGACGTCAATCAGGCCGCAAGGCTATTGAAGGAAGGAGCGGCCCGCTGGAAGCTGAAGATTCAGCGCGGTTCGAACGATATAACGCTGATTTTGGGCGGTTCGTAGGGGCTGGACAAAAGCGAAAAGGAAGATAGCTTTATCCTGTCGGCAACAGGAATCGGGATTATTAAAAATGAGCATTTATATTAAGCGATTGAGCGCGATGGGATTCGATTTTTCCGAAAGCAAGGCTGTACGCGATTTGTGCGAAATAGCCGTGACGTATGCGCGCACCGGGACGATTAATCTGTGCGCGCATGGGCGCAACTATTCCGGCGTGCGTAATCTCGGAACGAAAGAAAATCCGCTTTTGTGCGAACCGTTGGCCATGATGAAGATGGCTCGGCTGACGATCGAACGCTATCCCGGCGGAGAGGTTAGAGAAGACGCCCTTATTTTGCGGGCAGACGGCCTGATTTACGAAGAGGCGGGAAAAGCCGCGATCGTCATGATTATGGCGCAGGCGATCAAGGACAATCCCAATCCTGCCGTCGCAAAGCGTCCCGCGCCGCGCGTGGCCGCCGTCGCGGGTCGGCATCCTTAACTACCGGCCCTTTGTGCGTTCGACCGAATTGACGGCCGAGCAGGCGCGCATGGCGGCGATGATGGTCTTGAGGTGGGCCACGTCGCGCACCTCGACGTCGATCATGATGTCGAAAAATTCGAGCGTGCGGTTGGTGATTTTCATATTGAAGATGTTGCCGCCGTTTTTGCCGATGATGGTGGTCATCGAGGCGAAGCTGTTGGGCTGGTTGATGAGGACGACATCGAGGCGGCCGATCATGGATTCGGACGGGTCTTTTTCGTCGTTCCAGCCGACGTCGATCCAGCGTTCGGGAGAATGCACGAAGCTCTGAAGCGTCTCGCAGTCCGACGTATGGATGGTCACGCCCTTGCCGGTGGTGACGATGCCGACGATGGGGTCGCCGGGCAGAGGGTGGCAGCAGCGGGCGTAGTGGACGGCCATGCCGGGGATAAGGCCCTTGAGCGCAAGCGGGGTGATGCGCTTCGAGGCGGCCTTAAGCTTGGCGGCCATGGACTTGTCGGGGTCTTTGTCGGGCTGCTTGAGGCGGTGATCGGGGTAAGCGGCGTTAAAGACTTCGCGGGCGGGCTGCAAGGAGGCGCCGACGTTGGCGAAGAGATCGTCAGCCGAGGCGCTTTGGAAATTCTTGGCGACGGC
>CAYUPD010000176.1:1082-3388 GCA_964446645.1 uncultured Rhodospirillaceae bacterium | reverse complement strand
TCTTCGGCTCTCGGTAAACGCCCAACGGGGGTTTCGTTGCAGCCTGCTTTTCCGTCCACGCGGCCGCATATCCACTTGAGCGCGCGGCAGTTCTCGCCGTAGCCCGGCCAGAGATATTTTCCGCCGCTGTCTTTTCCGAACCAGTTTACGTAGAAAATTTTCGGCGCATTCTTGCCGAGCTTGTCTCCCATCTCGAGCCAATGCCGGAAATAATCGCCCATGTGATACCCGCAGAACGGCTTCATCGCCATCGAGTCGATCCTCAATTCGCCGATTGAGCCGATGTTCGCCGCCGTCGTTTCGGACGTCAGCGTAGCCCCCAAGAATACGCCGTGATCCCAATCGACGGCTTCCGTTACCAAGGGCACTGCGCGCGCACGGCGTCCCCCGAAGAGAAAAGCGTCGATGGGAACTCCTTCCGGCTTTTCCCAGTCGCCGCAGATAATCGGGCATTGCGTCGCCCGCACCGTAAAACGCGCGTTCGGATGCGCCGCCGGGGTTTTATCGGCCGGAGTCCATGGATCGCCTTTCCAGTCGATGAGGTTTTGCGGAAGGGGGCCGTCTTTTCCTTCCCACCAGACGTCGCCGTCGGGCGTCTCGGCGCAGTTCGTGAAAATCGCGTTCTTTTCGATGGTTTTCATCGCGTGAGGGTTCGTCTTGCAGGACGTTCCGGGAACAACGCCGAAGAACCCGGCCTCCGGATTGATCGCGTAAAGCCTTCCGTCGCGGCCCTGCCTCATCCACACAATATCGTCGCCGAGACACTCGGCCTTCCATCCGGGAAGAGTCGGCGTCAGCATTGCCGTATTCGTTTTCCCGCATGAGGACGGAAAGGCTCCTGCTATGTGGTATTGCTTTCCCTCCGGACTCGTCAGGCGAAGGAGCATCATATGCTCGGCCATCCAGCCCTCGTCGCGCGCCATGCAAGATGCGATGCGTAGGGCCACGCATTTTTTTCCGAGCAGGGCGTTGCCGCCGTATCCCGATCCGTACGACCAGATAAGGCGCTCGTCCGGGAAGTGGCTTATGTATTTTTTGTCCAAGGGCGCGCAAACCCAATGCGGATTGTCGTTGCCGGAGCCGACCGAATGCAGGCAGCGGATAAAATCCCCGTCCGTCGATAGGTTGTCGAGAATGGCCGTGCCAACGCGCGTCATCATATGCATGTTGACGACGACATAAGGACTGTCTGTAATCTGGACGCCGATCTTCGAAAAAGGCGAACCGATCGGCCCCATCGAAAAGGGGATGACATACATCGTCCTCCCTTCCATACAGCCGTTGTAGAGCCCGCTCATCGTTTTCTTCAGCTCGGCCGGGTCTTTCCAGTTGTTCGTCGGGCCTGCGGCAGCCGGATCGGATGTGCTTATGAACGTCCGATCCTCGACGCGCGCAACGTCGCTCGGGTCGGAACGGAAAAGAAAACTGTTCGGGCGCTGAACGAGGCGAAGGGCGTCACCTGCCGCCGCCATCTCGCTCATAAGGGCGTTGTATTCCCTCTCGCTTCCGTCGCAGACATGAATTCTTTGGGGACGGCACTGGGCGGCTGTTTCCTGAACCCAAGCGTTGAGCATTATATTTTTAAAAACAACTTCCATGAAAATTCTACGATTTGTCTTTTTTCTCGCTTCCCGGCACGGGGTCGAAACCATACCCTCCCCACGGGTGGCAGCGGCATAGCCGTTTTACGGTCAATATCGATCCCTTAACGGCACCGTGGATACGCAGGGCCTCGTCCGCGTAGACCGAGCAGGTCGGGACAAAACGGCAGTACTGCCCGATGTACCGGGACAGCGTTTGCCGGTAAACCCATATCAGGAAACGCAAAAAACGAACGGCAATATTTGATGAATTATCGCTTTTTTCCATTTATACCTTTTCCCCGTTCGAGATTCCTGATACTTGAACCTCCATCTTAATCCAGCGTAAAGACCGTATGCAATGAACAATAACGTTTTTCTCGCCGTCATTCTTTCTTTCGGCATTCTTGTTGGCTTCCAGTACCTCTACGTCAAGCCCCATCAAGATGCTTTGCATACGCAACGCGTTGTCCAGCAGGTAACCCCAAGATCGGATCGCGCTCAATCGCCTGCCGTCGCCACCCCGACGCAAAATCTGCGCGACCGGACTCTCGTTCTGAAAGACAGCCCGCGCTTGCTCATCGAGACGCCCAAGCTGTCGGGCTCGATCAATCTTAAAGGCTCGCGCTTCGACGATCTTTTGTTGACGACTTACCGCGAAACGGGGAACAAGACGTCCGCTCCCATTACCCTCTTATCGCCCTCCGGCTCGGCACAGCCTCATGG
>CAYUPD010000176.1:0-1072 GCA_964446645.1 uncultured Rhodospirillaceae bacterium | reverse complement strand
TCGCCGATACGGCATCGCTTGCCGTTCCTACGCCCGATACGCAGTGGAAATCCGACTCTCAAAAACTGACGCCCGAGCATCCGGTTCGTCTGACTTGGAACAACGGCCAAAATCTCGTTTTTGAACGTACAATCTCCGTCGATAACGAGGCGATGTTTACCATTACGGATCGCGTCACCAATAAAGGCGATGCGTCCGTTGTTTTGTATCCTTTTGGCCTCGTCGCGCGGCAGGGCATTCCTCATGAAGGCGCGAGCGCCGTCGTGCATGAAGGCGCTTTAGGCGTTTTCGAAAACACTCTTGAGGAATACAAATACAAAAGCCTGATGGACGAGAAAAAGGTCGTCAAGGAAAGCACTGGCGGATGGCTTGGCATTACCGATAAATATTGGCTCGCCGCAATCGTTCCTCCGCAAAACGAAAAGCTTCTCGGGGAGTTCATTTATAACCGCGCCGGGGCGGCCTCAAAGGAAAACGGCTTCTTCCAAGCCGATTTTCGCGGAAGTCCCGTAACGATACCGGCTGCCGGAAGCGCCGAGCGTGTTTCGCTTTTCTTCGCCGGGGCCAAGAGGGTCAGTCTTCTCGACCGCTATGCCGACGAGTACAATATTCCTCATTTCGACAAGGCCATCGATTTCGGCTGGTTTTATTTCTTGACGCGGCCGTTCCTCTATCTTCTGACCGCGCTCGATCGCGCCGTCGGCCATATGGGCCTTGCAATCTTGTTGTTTACCGTTCTTCTCAAGATCGTGACGCTGCCTTTGTCGCAGAAGTCTTATCACTCAATGTCCAAGATGAAGGCCATTCAGCCTGAGATGAAGCGAATCCAAGAGCGCTTCCCCGACGACAAGGTTCGCCAGAGCCAAGAGATGATGGAGCTTTATAAGCGCGAGAAGGTAAACCCCATGTCGGGGTGCATGCCGACTTTGATTCAAATCCCGATTTTCTTCGCACTGTACAAAGTTTTGTACGTCAATATCGAAATGCGCCAGGCTCCCTTCTACGGGTGGATCCAAGACATGTCTTTGCCGGACCCGACGTCGGTGTTCACGCTGCTGGGCTTGATCCCCAT
>CAYUPD010000175.1:0-3415 GCA_964446645.1 uncultured Rhodospirillaceae bacterium | reverse complement strand
GGAATAGATATTCTTTAAGCCGGTTGACAGGTTCGGCAATTTTTCTTTGGCATGTTGGGGAATTATTGAATTTATTTTTTGCAATCTGAAAAAGTGTGCGGGAGTCATAGACAATACCATGACAAAGTATCGCCGAATTATAGGCAACAAATAATGTAACAAGAATTCCGCCCGTGCTTTCCAATGTAAACGGACCGTGTACACTTAAGTCTATTACTTGGGGAAAATAATAATCCAATAATTCCATTCCCAAAATAGCTCCGCCAATTTCCGAGGCAGAACGAATGTGCGGATTTAGATGAATATCCAGTCCGGCATTTTCCGCATATTTTTGCGCGTGAACAAACCAAAGCGCACATGGAGTGGCTGCAAGCATAAGCAATTCTTTGGTTGTAAGGTGGTCTGTCGACAGCGCATCTGCGATTGCGCCGTCAAATTTTTTAAAATACTCATCTCCTTTACGAACCGACATCATCTCTCCTCAAAAAATGTGAGGGACAAATTTTCAGTCATGATATGTTATAATTAAAAAACGACTTTGTAAAATGGGCAACTAGTTTTCCATTTTGGATTCATTGTGCGCTGCACAATGAAAAATCAGTATAAAACCATAGATATTTCCCTTGACATTCGGAAACGCGCGGTTTATAGGGGACGCGCACCCTTAAGAAAGGTGCATCCGGTTTCGGATCCCGTCGCGGCTTCGGCATGCAGGAGTGCGGTACTAGCGGGGAGGGCCGGATAAGGTGGTGATAGCTGCCGCTTTTCGCCAATCGAACGGAAGGCCGGGAGCGCGCGCTTCCATTTTTATAGGGAAGTTCTTGCGGTTTATTTTTTTTGAGGGATTGACGACGACATGATTTTTTAAACCTTCCTTTGCAAACCCCGGCGGCGCTTGCTATTTTGGGCGCAAAGGGAAGGAATATGACCATATACAAGACCATTCACGGCGCGGTTGCAAAAGCCGTTGCCGAGGCCGTTAAGTCCGGCGCTTTAACGTTAAGCGGCGACGTCCCGAATTTTGTCGTCGAGCCGCCGCGCGAGGCCGCGCATGGCGATCTGGCGACGAATATCGCCATGGTTCTCGCCAAGGCCGCGGGCCTGCCGCCGCGCAAGATCGCCGAAGCCCTGAAACCCATCATCGAAAAAGATAAAAACGTTTCCGGAGTCGAAATCGCGGGGCCGGGATTTCTCAATTTGCGTTTGCATCCGCAAATCTGGCAAAGCGAAATTGCCGAAATCCTGAAATCCGGCGTCGCCTACGGCGACAGCGATATCGGCCAAGGAGTCAAAGCCAACGTCGAATATGTTTCGGCCAATCCGACGGGCCCGATGCACGTCGGCCATGCGCGCGGCGCGGTCGTCGGCGACGCGCTTGCCAATTTGCTCAAGAAGGCGGGCTTCGACGTCTGCCGCGAATATTACATCAACGACGCGGGCGCGCAGGTGGACGTGTTGGCGCGCTCGGCTTATTTGCGCTACCGCGAATCCTTAGGCGAAACCATAACGATCCCCGAAGGCCTGTATCCGGGCGATTACCTCGTGCCCCTCGGGCGCGCGCTGGCCGAAAAAGACGGTAAAAAATGGCTCGGCAAGCCCGAAGCCGACTGGCTCGCCTATTTCCGCGACGAAGCGATTGCCGCCATGATGGCGATGATCCGCGAGGATTTGCGCGTCATGGGCGTGACGCACGACGTGTTTTCGTCCGAGCGCGCGCTTGTCGAAGGCGGCGGAGTCGAAAGGGCGCAGAAATTCCTCGAGGGGAAGGGGTTGATCTACGTCGGCGTGCTCGAGCCGCCCAAGGGCATGAAGCCCGACGATTGGGAGCCGAGGCCGCAGACGTTGTTCCGCTCGACGCGCTTCGGCGACGACGTGGACCGCCCGTTGAAAAAATCCGACGGCAGCGGAACGTATTTCGCCTCGGACATTGCGTATCATCTCGAAAAATTCCGGCGCGGGTTTACACTGATGATTAACGTCTGGGGCGCGGATCACGGCGGCTACGTCAAGCGCATGCAGTCGGCGGTCGAAGCGATAACGGAAGGCAAGGGCGCGCTGAAAGTCTTGCTGTGCCAGATGATTAACCTCCTGAAGGACGGCCAGCCGTTTAAGATGAGCAAGCGGGCGGGCACGTTCGTGACGCTGCGCGACGTGGCGGACGAAGTCGGCCCGGATGTCGTGCGCTTTATCATGCTGACGCGCAAAAGCGACGCGCAGCTCGACTTCGATCTCGTCAAGGTTTTGTCGCAGACGCGCGACAACCCCGTGTTCTACGTCCAGTACGCGCACGCGAGGGTCTGCTCGGTGCTGCGCCACGCCGCCGAGATGTTTAAGCCGTCCGAGATAACCGAAGACGCGCTGGCCAAGATTCCGCTCGACGCGATTTCGTCCGGGGAGGAGCTTGCCCTCGTGAAGGGCATGGCCAACTGGTCGCGCGTCGTCGAGGCGGCCTCTCTGGCGCAAGAGCCGCACCGAATCGCTTTTTACCTGATGGATCTCGCGGCCCTCTTCCACGGGCTTTGGAACAAGGGTAACGACAACGCGGACTTGCGGTTTATTATTCCGTCGAACAAAGACTTAACGCTGGCGCGCCTCGCGCTGATTTCGGCTTTGCGTGTTATCTTGCGAAGCGGCCTTAGCGTGGTAGGATGCACGCCTGTGGAGGAACTGCGCAGTGAATCGCTTCTCGAGAAATGAACTGTCGAACATCGAGCGTCCCGTCAGCTCGACTTTTCCGCGTGAGCCGAATTACGCTTTGCGGCGTTTTGTAACGGTTGTGGTTATTTTGCTGGCGCTCGGCGGAACGGCCTACGCTTTGTGGTGGCCCGACGATCCCGTCAATCCGGCCGACATTCCGACGATCATGGGCGAGGGCGATTATAAGGAAAAACCCGCCGATCCGGGCGGAATCGACATCCCGCATCAGGACGTGCGCGTGTACGACCAACTCGAAGGCAAGAGCGCGCCGTCGCAGGTCGAGCATCTTTTGCCGTTGCCCGAAGAACCGAAGGAAGAAGCTCCTGTCCCCGCTGCGGCCGAGACTCCGGCCCCCGTAGCCGCGACGCCCGCGCCCGAAGCGCCGAAGGCCGAGGCTAAACCCGAGCCAAAACCCGTTGAAGCAAAGCCCATCGAGACGACGGTCGAAAAGCCGAAGGCCGAAGCCAAGCCCGCGCCGAAAGCGGAGGAAGCGCCTACGCTCGAAAAAGTCATCGAAAAGATCGCGCCAAAACCCGTGGCCGCGTCCGGCAACAGCGCCGTCCAATTCGCCTCGTCGTCGAGCGAGGCTGCCGCGCTTTCGTTGGCGGACAAGCTTAAGTCAAAATACGCGGCCCAGCTCGGGGAAACATCTTTGCATGTGACCCGCGCCGATCTTGGGGCCAAGGGCGTTTTCTACCGCATTCAAAGCGATCCCATG
>CAYUPD010000174.1:0-3460 GCA_964446645.1 uncultured Rhodospirillaceae bacterium | reverse complement strand
GCCGAAAAACGTCGTCCTCGCGATCGATTTCACCCGCCCGATTGTCGAACAAAAAGACTCATCGCCTTTAAGTCTGGCCGTGGAGGACGAACCTCTGGCGCTTATCGATATCCTGACGGCGATAGGGCGCGCCGAGAAGGATCCGCATGTTAAGGGAATAACGGCGTGTTTTGGGGCTGAGCCTCCGGCGCTGACGCAGGCGCAAGAGATACGTTCGGCCCTTGCGCGGTTTCGGGAGACCGGTAAATTCACGTATGCGTACGGAACGGATTACGGCGAATTCGGGTCGGGGAACCGCATGTATTATCTGGCCAGCGCGTTTGAGAATATCTGGCTGCAACCTGTCGGAACGGTGAGCCTGACGGGGTTATCCATCGTGTCGCCTTTTGGGAAAGAGGCTTTGGATAAAGCCGGGATAGCGGCCGATTTCATGCAGAGGGAAGAGTATAAGTCGTTTATGGAAATCGCCCAAAGAAACGCCTTTTCGCCGCCCGTGAAGGAGGAAATGGCGAAGATGATCGGTAACATGTCGGATCAGATCGCGCAAGGAATTGCGACGAGCCGCAAATGGGACGTCGATCATGTGAAAGATTTAATGGCGCGCGGGCCGTATACGGACGAAGAAGCGATGCAGGAAGGGCTTATCACGCGTCTAGCGTATGAGGACGAATTCAACGACGAGATCGAACGCAAGGCGGGCAAGGACGCCGTTTCTGCGGGCGTCGAAGAATATCTGAATTATGACGAGAGCGAACAGTCGGCGAAGAAACAGACGACCGTCGCGTTGATTTATGGCACCGGCATCGTCGTGGATAAAAGCTTCGAGGACGGAAGCCTGTTCGGCGAAGGAGTCATGAGCGCCGACGAGGTATCGGCGGCATTTGCGGACGCGGCCGACGATAAGGACGTCAAGGCGATCGTTTTCCGCATCGATAGCCGGGGCGGATCGCCCTCGGCGTCCGAAACGATCCGGCGTGCGATGATGGGAGCGCAAAAGAAAGGCAAACCCGTCGTCGTATCGATGGGCGAGGTAGCGGCGTCGGGCGGTTATTGGATTGCGATGAACGCGGATAAGATCGTAGCCAATCCCTTTACGTTGACGGGGTCCATCGGCGTTGTGGCGGGGAAGTTTTCCGTCGAGGGGCTTCTCAAAAAAGTCGGCGTATCGACGGACGGCGTATCGACCGAGGCCAACGCGGGCATGTGGAACATGACGGCCGCGTTTACGCCCGCACAGCGGGCGAGGATCAACGCGTTGTTGGATGCGACTTATAAGACGTTTGTCGGCAACGTTGCGGAAGCCCGGAAGATTTCGCTTGAGAAAATGCCGGATGTAGCGAAGGGCCGGGTATTTACGGGGGATCAGGCGGTGAAGGTCGGCCTTGTCGATGAGACGGGCGGGTATGAAGAGGCGCTTAAGGTTGTTCGGAGCGCCTTGAAGCTCGAAGAGAAAGCGCCCATCGATTTGGTCGCCTTTCCAGCGCCGCCGACGCCTGCCGAGCGTTTGTTGAAATGGCTGCGCCGGTTCAGCGCCGAAAGCGCCGCGATGGCGCCGACTTTGTCGAAGATTGCGAAGGCCCAGGAGGCTTTCTTTTCGATGTTTGGCTTGAGCGGCTTAGCCGGTGACCGGCCCATTGCCGCACGCATGCAGACTGTCGGAGAAATTCATGAGTAACGATGCGCCACTGATCGTTTTAGCGGCCGGGGGCACCGGTGGGCACATATTTCCGGCCGAGGCCTTGGCGCGCGAGTTGCTGGGGCGGGGCTATCGCGTCGTTCTGATGACGGACCGGCGGGGCGCGAAGTTTGGCGATGACGTGCCTGTTCCGTACTATCGCGTGCGCGCCAGCACGTTGAAGAGCGGAGTCATCGGCAAGATTCGAAGCGTTTTAGAAATAGGCATCGGCGTCTTGCAGGCGCGGTGGAGGCTGGGCCGGTTGCGTCCGTCGGCGGTGGTAGGGTTCGGAGGGTATCCGTCCATTCCTGCGCTTATTGCCGCCGTGCAGTTGGATCTGCCCATCGTGTTGCACGATCAGAACGCCGTTCTGGGGCGAGCCAACCGCGCGATGATGAGCAAGGCGCGGATTGTAGCGACGTCTTTTCCCCAAGTGGCAGGGCTTAAACCGCCTGCGGGCGTGCGCGTTGTCCATACCGGCAACCCGGTTCGCCCGGCGTTTATGGCATTAAGGGCCCGTCCGTACGCGGCATTGAGTGAGAACGGGCCGATGAAGATTTTGGTTCTTGGCGGAAGCTTGGGCGCGTCGGTCTTCAGCCGGGTCGTGCCGCAGGCCTTGGCCATGATGCCGGAGAATTTGCGTCGCCGGATTGTTATATCCCAGCAATGCCGTTCCGAGGACATCGAAGAAGCCCGGGCGTCGTTTGCCGCGGCGGGAGTCGAAGCGGATTTGGCCACGTTTTTCTATGACGTGCCCGAAAGAATGGCCGAGTCTCATCTCGTGATCTGCCGTTCGGGAGGATCGACTATCGCCGAGCTGACGGTCGTCGGGCGGCCGTCCATTTTGGTTCCTTACCCGCGCGGTTTTGCGGGCGAGCAAACGATGAACGCCGAAGCGGTGGCGGAGGCGGGAGGCGCTTGGCTTATCCCCGAGCAGGTATTTACGCCCGAGGCCCTGGCCGTCAGGATTGAATCGTTGATGGCCCTGCCGTCGTCGTTGACGAAAACGGCGGCTGCGGCGCGGGCATGGGGAAAGATTACGGCAGTCGACGTTCTTGCCGATTGCGTCGCCGATTTAGTGAAGGTCCCCGAGGTTTTTCAAGATTTGGAGCGTTAAAAAGATGAATTGGTCGCAAGCGACAAGTCGCGGGCATTTTTCGCCGCAATCCGTAGGGACGATACATTTTGTCGGGATCGGCGGCATCGGGATGAGCGGGATTGCCGAAATACTGCATAACCTGAAATACAAGGTGCAGGGCAGCGATCTGAGCGACAACGCCAACGTCAAAAGGCTGCGCGACAAGGGAATTCCGATTGCGATCGGGCATAAGGCCGAGAACATTGCCGGGGCCAACGTGATCGTGATTTCGTCGGCCGTCAAAAAGGACAACCCGGAAGTCATCGCGGCGCGCGAAGCCTTCTTGCCCGTCGTTCGCCGCGCCGAAATGCTCGGCGAGCTGACGCGGCTTAAGTGGGCCGTTGCCGTCGGAGGGACTCACGGGAAAACGACGACGACCTCGATGATCGCAGGCGTATTCGAAGAAGCCGGTTTCGATCCGACGGTCATCAACGGAGGGATTATCAACGCGTACGGAACCAACGCGCGGCTTGGCGATGGCGATTGGATGGTCGTGGAGTCGGACGAATCCGACGGCAGCTTCACGAGGCTTCCGGCGACGGTGGCGGTCGTGACCAACATGGATCCCGAGCACATGGATCACTACCACGATTTCGATTCCGTGCGCCGCGCCTATGAGACGTTCGTGCAAAATATACCGTTTTACG
>CAYUPD010000173.1:0-3462 GCA_964446645.1 uncultured Rhodospirillaceae bacterium | reverse complement strand
TCGGTCGTCCATTTTTCAATGGGGAGATCGAGAAGCTTCTCGCGCACATTTTCATCAAAAACGAGAAACTCGCGCAACCCGATGCGTCCGCCGCCGACTTTGGGAACGAGAATCTGCGTCGTGATAAGGCGCAGCGTTTCCATCATGGCGAATGCGCGCTCCGTGCGCTCTTGCGGATCGAAAACGCTGACCATGCGGCGAACGGTGGCCGATACGCCGATGGTATGAACGGTCGAATAAACAAGGTGGCCCGTTTGGCCCGCTTCAATGGCGGCGGATACCGTTTCCCTGTCGCGCGCTTCGCCGACAAGGATGATGTTGGGTTTGCGGCGCAAAGCGTTGCGAACGCCTGCCGCAAACGTCGGCAGATGGCGCGGAATTTCGGATTGGGCCACGAGCGAGCGCGGCCCCAGAATGGCGTCGTAGACGTACTCGATCGGCGCTTCGTAGGTCAGCATCTTGCCGCATCCTTGCGTACGCTCGATCAGCATGCGGCATCCGGCGGCCAAAAGGGTCGTCTTGCCGCTGCCGGTCGGCCCGGTCACAAGAACGAGTCCCTGATGTGGCGACCAATTTTCGATGAGCTTCGGCTCAATGCCCAAATCTTTGAGCGTCGGCGGCAGATTAGGCAAGGTACGCAACGTAATCTGAACGGAATCGCGGCCCTTACTGAGCACGGCCGTGATATTGACGCGGAAACGCATGCGCGTGTTGCGATCGGGGCGGACTTCGTAGGACAGGTCGAGATCGGCGCCCGAAGCCAATTTTGCCAGAGCGTCGGGGCCGTAAATCTTGGCCAGTATGTTTGCAAGGTCGGCGCTATCGAGCGTGCGGCGCGTAACGGGGAACAAAACGCCGTCGACTTCGATATAGGCCTGCCGGTCGGTTTGGAGCGTCGTGTCGGAGGCCTTTTGCTTGACGCACCACATCAGAAGGTTGTCGATGTCCTCGACGCCGATGCGCATAGGTTCGTCCGGCCACGTTCCGATTTGAGCCGCCAAGGCTTCGATCTTCTGGTTTATCGATTCGCCGGTGTCCATGCGCTGCTCTTGGAGATAAGGGAGGATTGCCCCGTAATGGTTACGCCACGATCGCCGACGCGCATTTCGCGCCCGCCGCCCGTCACGCCGCGGTCGTCGGCAAGCGTGTAGGGGCTCGAAATCATGCCCTGCGCCAGAAGTTCGCGATAACGCACCATGCCCGTGAAGTCGTTTGTCATGCGGTCAAGATCGGACTCGAAAGTCTCTTCGGCTTGGCGAAGGCCGTGATCCCAACCTTGAGCGACATAGGTTTCCCAAGCTTTTCTCTCTTCGTCGGTCTTGGGCAATAGAATCGCGGCGGGAGGATCGACTTTGCCCCAATCTCTCTCGAGATAAAGGCGCCAATCGCGCGCCGTCGTTACGATACGGGCGACGCGATTGATGCGGTAGATGCGGTCGGCAACGGCCGCTTCCTGTCCGCCTGCGTTGACGATGACGGCTTTTTGGGCCGCCGAGACGACGGGCGGCTCGACCAAAAGGCCGGAAGGCGCGGCGATCAGAAGGCGCTTAAAGTCGAAGGCTTTCGACATGCTCGTGTCGTATTCGGCGAGGCGGCGCTGGATTTCGAAGGTGCGGGAGGCGAGGCCGCCGCGAGCCCCGTACGAAAGAGCGGCTTCGCGTATGGCGTCGGCGCGAATTTGGAGGCCGACGGCATTGATCTTGATTTCGACGCCGTCTTCTGCGCCCTTGGGATGTTGGAGTTCTGAGAGCGGAGGCGGAGGCGGAGAAACGCCGATGGAGTCTTCGTCCAAAAGATTATCGACGCTAAAAACATCGCCCTTATCGGCGGCATAAGGAGTCGCCGGCGCGGCCAAAAGCGCGCAGAGGGCAACCAAGGCAAAAAGCCCCGAGCCCGCTATATTAGCGCGACTGGTCGGCTGCGGCATAACGCACCTCAACAACGCCAATGTTCTGATCGACCGAAAGGTCGGCGCGGGCACCCGCCTGCAAACCTATATCGCGCAAGATGTTAAGAATCGGCTGCTTGTAAGCATCGACGTTGACGACAAGGGGAACGCTCGGCTGGCGGCCGATGACGCGGAACTGCATGCCCGCATGCTCGGCCAAAGCGCGGGAAACCTGTTCGATCGGCCCCGACCAGCGGAGCGAAACGGGCTTCATCAAACTGGACGACGCCTTGGCATAATTGAGGCGAAGCGGTTCGACGGACGGGTTTTTCTGCTGCTCGATGTTGGCGATCGTATCCAAGGCTTTTGAGGCCTTGTCCGCCGCTTGCGCCAATTTGACGGAAACAATATCGGGTTCGGTTGCCATGGGCTTGGCCGTCATGACTCCGGAGTCGTCCGAGAACGCCGAATCCCAGCTATCCCAGAAACTGCTGCATCCGGCGAGCAAAAGGGCCATGCCGGAAATCAAAATCGTTGTCGCGCTTCTTTTCATGGTGTCACTTCCGACTGATTCGCCTTTCTTCTTTAATACCTTAGGGTTTTTGACCATTCAATCCTGATGTTTATAAAGATGCAGGCCGAAACCGACCAAGCACCCCCCTATAACAAAAACTAATCCCGCCGAAACCCACCTGCCCTCTACCAACAAGGAAAAAGCCGCCACAAACAAAAGGCTGGCCCCTATCCCATAAATGACCGTCGCATTGGGCAAATCTTTGGGCCGCAGAGGAAGGGGCTCCATTCTGTGGGCGGGCACGTTTCTCGGCCCCGTTTGAGCAACGGACTTCGATTTGTCCGCTGGAGCCAAGATTTTCTGAAGCCAATTGCCCATAAGGAATCCTACCTTTGCGCATAGTATCTGTATCTGGTCTTATTGGAAGGATAGAGTGGAATATCGTGTTTTACCAACCCCTTGCGATCCATCACCGCAACGACCTTATTGGCGTACGGGATTCCGTATCGCGGGGTCGACGAGTGATAGGCGGCAATTCCGCCCCACAAACTTCCGGCATCTTCCATCTTCTGGCGCAGAATCCACGCCGCCACATGAACATTGACGCATCCGTTGTCGCGCACCCACGCGCGCGCGGTAGAGGAGTTGACGTTCCACGCTTTTTGCAGCATCGGGAGCCAGCGCGTATTGACCTGCATCGGCCCGAGATCATAGGTGCCGTTACGGTTGGGCCCGACCTCCTGCCCGACGCGACCGCCCTCGACGTGCATGATGCCGATCATGACGGCGGGCGGAACGTTATAAGTATTGGCCGCCAGAACGATGCACGCCGCGAAGGTTTTGGTCGTAAGCAGCATTACCACCCTCCGGCGTCGAGACGGGCGGACTCGGGAACGTCGAGATACGTCGCGAGCGTCGCAAGCATCGCCATGCGTTGATTGAAGGCTTGCCAGACCTGAGCCATCGGAACGACTTGGCCGTGCTGGGCAAAATACGCGGCGCGTTCTTCGGCGGGCATATAAAGGAGGCGATCGGCCTCGGCGAAGTGGGATTCCATATA
>CAYUPD010000172.1:0-3493 GCA_964446645.1 uncultured Rhodospirillaceae bacterium | reverse complement strand
CGTGCATCCGCATCAACCTCGACAGCCACATCAGCCGCATCGACCTGATCGGCAAAGACGCCATCGTTTTAAAAGACGGCAAGCAAATCACGGATTTTAAGGAAGGCCTTCTGCCTTGGGCCTTGCAGCGCGCGTGCGCCCTCGTGTTCGACGAATACGACGCGGGCCGCCCGGACGTGATGTTTGTGATTCAGCGTGTGCTGGAGGTCGAAGGCAAGCTGACGCTTCTCGACCAAAATCGGGTCATCGAGCCGCACGCGGGCTTTCGCCTCTTCGCCACCGCCAACACGGTTGGGCTTGGCGACACGACGGGGCTTTACCACGGCACGCACGCGCTTAATCAGGGACAACTCGACCGGTGGAACATCGTCGCGACGCTTAACTACCTTCCGTCCGAGGAAGAAGAAGCGATCGTTTCGGCCAAGGTTCCGTCGTTCGCCAAGCCGGACAAAAAAGACACGCTGCAAGGCATGGTCGCGCTCGCCAACCTGACGCGGCAAAGCTTCATGCAGGGAGACATCTCGACCGTCATGTCGCCGCGCACGGTCATCACGTGGGCCGAGAATGCCGCCATATTCGGCAATATGGAACAAGCGTTTTGCCTGAGTTTTCTCAACAAATGCGACGAGAACGAGCGGGCAGCGGTGGCCGAGCTTTACCAGCGCGCGATGGGGGTCGAGCTGCCCTTATGAACGTCGCCGCCGTCAATGAAATCTTCAAGCGCCTGTCCGAGGCCAATCCGAATCCCCGCACAGAACTGGATTCCGTCAACCCTTATACGTTTTTGGTCGCGGTCGTGCTCTCGGCACAAACGACCGATAAAGGCGTCAACAAAGCGACGGCTCCGTTGTTCAAAAAAATAAAGACGCCGCAAGCGATGCTGAAGCTCGGCGAAGCGGGACTGAAGAAATACATCAAGACGATCGGCCTCTATAACGCCAAAGCCAAGAACATCATGGCGTTGTCGCAAGCCTTGGCCGAGGAATTCGGCGGCGAGGTTCCGGCAACGCGTGAAGAACTGCAAACGCTTCCGGGCGTCGGGCGCAAAACGGCCAACGTCGTTCTCAATGCGGTTTTTAAAAAGCCCGTCGTGGCCGTGGACCGGCATGTTTTGCGCGTTTCAAACCGCATCGGATTGACAAAGAGCGAAACGCCCGAGGAAACCGAAGAGCAACTGATGAAAATTATTCCTCAAAAATGGCTTCTTCACGCTCATCATTGGCTTGTGTTGCACGGGCGCTACGTCTGCACGGCACGCGCGCCGAAATGCGCGGATTGCGTTATTTGCGAGCTATGCTCTTATAAAGAAAAAACAAAATAGCAATTGGTTTCAGGGTTCTTTCGGCATATAGGTTAGGCATATTGACGTAATTTTTTGGAGAACGTACATGGCCGAAAACAACTCGAAGAAATCGAAAAAAACGTCTCCCGCTTCCGAGGCCTGCGTTGAGTTATTTGCCGTCTTCGGCGCGTTGACCCTTTTCTCCTCGCTCGCCAAATTGCCGTCTCTTATAACCGGCTGTCTTCTCGCGCTGACTCTTGCGTCCGGAACGCTCGCCGTCGCCGAGTGGAACGCGGCCAAGCGCGAAACAACGAACAAGCCTCCGTCCGCCGACAAGCCGGAAGACGATCTCATTCTTCCATACAATTTACACATACCCAAGCAATGACGGCTGGCGCTTACGCGTCCATCGCGGGAAGCTGTACGACGAATTTTGCGCCGATGACGTTGCCTTTTGGGTCTTTGCGGTTTTCGGCCCGGATGCGCCCCTGATGCGCCTCGACGATCTGCTTCGAGATGCTCAATCCCAAACCCGAATGCGTGCCGAATTTTTCGCTCTTGGGGCGTTCGCTGTAAAAACGGTCAAAAACGGCGTCGAGCTTGTTTTCTGGAAGTCCGGGGCCATTATCCTCGATAGCGATGCGGACAAAGCCTCCGGCGCGTCCGGCCGAAAGAACGACGGCATTGCCGGGCGGCGAAAACGACAGGGCGTTGTCGAGAAGATTTTGCAAGACCTGCACGAGCCGTCCGCGAACGCCGCGAACCTTTAAATCGGCGTCCGAAATTTCGATGACGATAGGCGGGGCGTTCTTGTCTTGGCCGTAATAGCTTTCCATCTGCCTCAAGATCGCGCCGATATCGACCGGAGCGAACTCCGCGCGGCCCATTTCGGCGTCGAGGCGCGAGGCGTAAGAGATATCGGTAATCAGGCGCGTCATGCGGTCCACGTCGTCGCGAATGATGGGCATAAGCTTTTGCCGCGTCGCGGGATCGTCCACGCGCTCAATGGTTTCGACGGCGCTGCGAAGCGACGTCAGCGGATTTTTAAGCTCGTGAGCCACGTCGGCGGCAAAGTTTTCGATATCGCCTATTCTTTTGGCTAAAGCGTTAGTCAACGCCCGCAAAGCGCCCGAAAGGTCGCCGATTTCGTCGTTACGCGCGGTCATATCGGGCAGCGTTTCGTTGCGAAGCATGCTCGAGATGCCGGACAGACCCATGTGGCCGGTCTGGCCCTTGTGCAACCCTTCGACCGACTGCGCGAGCTGACGGAGCGGATGCGAGATTGTGCGAGCGAGGTAGAACGACAGAAGAATGGTGATGCCGAGCGTGATAAAGAAAATTTCGAGAATATTGATCCGGACGTCGTAGATGGCGCGGTCGATCGAGGCGTCGGTGCGGGACATCGTCGCGGCGCCCAAGACGCGGCCCATCTGGCGGATAGGCACGGAAACGGCGAGGATAAGGCCGCCGCGACGCGTGTTCCAGACTTGCGATGCTTCTTCGCCGTGCAGAGCGGAGGCCGTGACGTTATAAGGACTGACGCGCTCAAACGCCCGGCCCATATAACGTGGATAGACGCGACGTTCGTGGATAAGATCGAGAACGTCGAAAATCGCGGCGATGGCGCGGGTACCCCAGCTCACGTCCTCGTCGTCGGCAAAAAGATCGTTGATGGGAGTCCGGTCGTTTTTTCCGGCGGCGAGAGCGCGGCTATCGGCCAGAAGCGTTTCGGAAGAGCTGAAGATGCGCGTGCGATTGTCGGTCGTCTCGGCGAGGCGGCGCACGATGAGGCGCGCAAGAAGCGGCGAGAGGATTCTCTGGTCGTGAACGTCGACGACGATGGCGTTGACCTCGACGGCGCTGGCGACGAGGCGGGCCTGCGCCGACATTTCCTTGAGCTCGGTGGCGAGAATGCGGTCTTGGTAGTTACCCATATAGAGAATGCTGCCGACGAGGATGGCGAGGGCCAAGACGTTGACGGCGAGGATGCGCAACGTCAAAGGAGACACGGCACGTATGGGGCGCGCCGCAGCAGGAGCGGCAGAAGAAGCGTCATGGGAGGGCGCGGCGGACAAAGCTTATTCCTTATATCTGTAGCCGACGCCGTAAAGCGTTTCGATTTGGGAGAAGTCGGGATCGACGTCCTTGAATTTTTTGCGGATGCGCTTGACGTGGCTGTCGATGGTGCGGTCGTCCACATAGATGGACTCG
>CAYUPD010000171.1:0-3532 GCA_964446645.1 uncultured Rhodospirillaceae bacterium | reverse complement strand
CAAGCGCTCGAGCTCGACCCCCGTCTTCCCGAAACGCACGACAATCGCGGCCTCGCGCTGAGCGACTTAGGGCGCTTTGACGAGGCGGCGCGGAGCTTTTCGCGCGCGATCGACTTGAAGCCCGATTTTACCGAAGCCCTTTTTCATCGGGGCAACGCTTTTCGCTGCGAAGGAAAGTTCGAAGAGGCCTTGGCCGATTTTAACCGCGTCGTCGGCCTGCGCCCGGACTTTGCGGGCGCTTTTTGCAATCGAGGCAACGCGCTGATGGAGTTCAACCGCTTTAAGGAGGCCGTCGAAAGCTTCGAGGCCGCCGTACAGATTCGCCCCGATTACGCCGATGCGATTTTTAATTTGGGCATGTGCGAGCTTAAGCTCGGTCGGTTCGAGAAAGGTTGGGAGCACTACGAGGCGCGGAAAAAAGGCAAGGTTCCGGGCGCCGCGCGCGCCTATAAGCAGCCCCCGTGGCGCGGCGAAAATATCGACAAGAAAACTCTTTTTATATATTCGGAACAAGGCCTTGGAGATACTTTGCAATTCTGCCGCTACGCCCAAATGGCCGAGAAACGCGGCGCGCACGTCATCGTCGCGGCGCAAAAGCCCTTGCACAGGCTGCTTCGGCCCTTGCGCGTCATCGACGAAAACCAGACGCCGCCGGATTTCGATTTTCATTGCGCGATGCTGAGCTTGCCTTTGGCTTTCAAAACGACGCTTGCGACGATACCGGCCGATGTTCCTTATCTTTCAGCCGACGCCGCCGAGATCGAAGCTTTTCGCGCCAAGCTCCCGCCGGGCAAAAAGAAACATGTCGGCCTCGTGTGGGCGGGACGGATGACGCACGACAAAAACCACTGGCGCTCGATGGACTTTGCCCAAACGAAGCCCCTGTGGACGATCAAAGACGTTGCATGGGTCAGCCTGCAACACGAAATCCCGCAGGCCGACGGCGCTCTTTTTGCGGCAAGCGGCCTGATCGACTGGGGCCGGGCGTTCTCGGACATGGCCGACACGGCCGCCGCGATTGCGGCGCTCGACCTCGTCATTACCGTCGATACGTCCGTCGCACACCTTGCGGGCGCTTTAGGCAAGACAGTATGGATTCTCTTGCCGTTCAGCTCGGAATGGCGCTGGCTGGCCGAACGCGACGACAGCCCGTGGTACCCGACCGCGCGCCTCTTACGCCAGCAAAAGCCCGGCGATTGGGAAAGCGTCGCCGCAGAAGCCGCCGAGGAAGCTGGAAAGTTTATTAAAACGTAAAAAAACGCCGTATTTTCATGTCCTCTTCTTCCTCCACAAACATCTTTGTGCTCCCGCCGCTAGACGGCTGCCTGGGCTATCTCGCGCCCGACGGTTTTGTCGAAGACCTCAAAAAAGAGCTCGGCGATAAAATCGTTGCCGTTTACGACCGCCTCGTCATCGCTAAAGACCCCAAGCGGCCCATCGCATGGGCCGCCAACGTCTGGCAAAACCCTATTTACATCCCCATCGACTCCATCGGCGACGGCGCAAAAAAACTTCGCGCACACATGCGCAACTGGGCGCTCTACTCGTTCGCGGCGCATCGCCGCGCTGCGCTGATCGTCGAAAAACTGCCGAAAGTCTCGGCAAAACCTCTTGTTTTCGGCTCCGAAGCACCCAAAGCGCCTTTAGGATCGTGGACTCTGCTCAACCCCAAAACCATCTTGGCTTCTCCTCAATGCTCAAGCCCGTTCCCCAACGGTGAGGCAGAATTTGTCGAAAACCATATCGGCGCGCCGAGCCGCGCCTATCTTAAGCTTTGGGAGGCTCTGACACTGATCGGCCAACATCCCGCAGAAGGCGAATTTTGCCTCGACCTCGGCGCGTGTCCCGGCGGATGGACATGGGTCTTGCAGGGGCTCGGCGCACGCGTGCTTAGCGTCGATAAAGCTCCGCTCGATGAGAAAATCTTAAAACTCCCCAACGTCGATTATTTATGCGAAAGCGCCTTCGCGCTCGACCCCAAAACCGTCGGCCCCGTCGATTGGCTGTTTTCGGACGTCATTTGCTATCCCGCGCGGCTTCTTACGCTCGTGCGCAAATGGCTCGGCGCCGGAACCGTCCGGCATTTTGTCTGCACGATCAAATTTCAGGGAGAAACGGACTTTGAGGCGCTGCGCGAATTCGCCGCTATCCCGGGCTCAAAAATCATCCATTTGCATCACAACAAGCACGAATTGACGTGGATTAAGATTTAGAAGCAGCCCAGCCTCACGCGAAAGGTTCAGTGCTTCGACAGCCACTGCGCCAGAGGCCGCCACACTTGCTCAACCGCCTTCGGGCTCGACATAATGCCCACATGCCCAAGCATCGGCTCGTGCCGCACGGCGCGCGGCAGCGCTTGCGCCAAAGGCATGGCCGATTGCGGCGGAACGATGCGGTCTTTGCCCGGCACAACGACATAAGCAGGTGTGTCGATCTTGGACGGATTGATAACATGCCCCCCGACCTTCCATTCTTGCCTAACCAGCGCGTTATGTTCCGCCCAGTCCCTAAAGCACTCCCAAGCCACGGGTGCCGTCATCGGTACGCCGTCGTTAAGCCAATCCTCGGTCAAGACAAAGCGCGCAGCTTCGGGGCTCGACGGATTGTATCCCGCGAAGACTGAAAATTTCCGGAAAGCATGAAGCGGCTGAAACGACGTAAAGACGCTCTGCACGATTTCGACGGGCAACAGGTCGTCGCCCGCAAGCCACGCGCCGAGCTTTCCGGCCATCGCGCGGCCGTCTTGGCCCATCGCGTCGTAGCCTGCGTGGAAATTCCACGGCGCGGCCAGCAAAACAAGGCTGCGCACGCGCTTGGGCTCAAACTGCGCTAACGCCAACGCCAACGGGCCTCCCATGCAATAGCCGATGACATGCGCGGGCCTGTCGGCCGTCGCGATTTTCAGCGCCGGAATCAGCCGTTGCGTCACATAATCGCCGAGCGAAAATTTCTTTTCGTCCTCACGCGGCTCGTCCCAATCAATCACCAAAGGCCTAAACCCTTGTTCAGCCAGAAAACGGATGAACGAATGCCGCGGCGCAAGATCGAGAACCGTAAAGCGATTAATAAGCGACGGAATCACAAGTACCGGCACGGCATCGACCGCATCCGGAGCAAAATCGCGCAACGACGTGGTGCCCGAACGCCAAATAACGGGCGCCGTTTCCGGCCCGCGGCGAACGGGATGATCGCGGTAGAGCGCGACACCCTTCATAAAACTATGGGCGCGCCGAAGCATTTCGCGGGTTAAATAAGGAGCCAAATCGGCATGCGCCGCGCTAAGCTCGCTCAGCCTTGTCAACGGCGTCGAATTCGAGCTTTGCGACGCGTTTTTCAAGCTCGGCCAGACGGAGGGCAAGCTGAGCAGCACGGAGAGGGTCGTCGCCATGTGGAGCGTCGCCCGATGGCGCTGAAGGGGGCGGAGAAGCGGCGGCGGTTCCTGAAGGAGCATCTTTTTTTCCTGTGGACGTGTCTTCTTGAGCGCGAGCGGAGCCATGAGCGCCTCCCTGGAACATCATCGAAGCCCAATCGG
>CAYUPD010000170.1:0-3552 GCA_964446645.1 uncultured Rhodospirillaceae bacterium | reverse complement strand
CCCACGCCATCTTGCGTTCCGGATAGCGCTTCGACGTCGCATCCCAGCAATAGACCGCATGCCCGACCTTGCCGAGGCTGTTGCCCAGCGTCCAATACGCTTTGCTGCTGTTCTGCAAAAACTTCAGAAAATCCGCCGATCCGATCCGCAACTTGAACATTTTATCGTAAGACGTTTGATAATCCTGCCAAACTTTATTGGCCGCTTGCCATTCTTCCTGAAGGCGCGTCTTGATTTGATCGAGCGACTCTTTCGCCTCGGCCCGTTCCTTGCCCGTCACCGATGCCGGTATCTTGATCTCCTTGAGCCACGCCGAAAGATTCGCCACAGGCTCTATCGTGCGTTCGCGCTCAAAACCGTAAAAAATAATCCCTTTCCATGCCGCGAATGTCTCAAGCTCGCGGCCCGGCGATAGCCGAAACGCCATAATCAAAGGCTTCAACGCCTCAAGATCCCGGCCTTCCCATATCTTCTCGATCAGCTTGCGCGCCACTTCGTCGGACGACAGCGCATCCGGAAACGCCGCCTTCGCCAACGGTTCAAACCCCTGCAGGATGTATAACTCGATCTGATCCCATAGCTCTTTGCTGACCTCGAAATAATCCGGGTTCATCGGTATCTTCTCGTTGATGAACACGTCTTTCAGCAAAAACGGATCCAGCGACGGCAGTTTATCAAGGATATGCATGATCTTCATATCCTCGGCCAAATGCTCCTTCGGCAGCGCTCCCTCTCCAAAATTTTCCGTCAGCGCCTGCTCCACGTACTTGTCATGCAGAAAAACCGTGCGCCCGCCTTCGTAAATATCGTTCTCGTTAAACGGCAGGTACAATTTCGTCCCGATCCCCGAGCTGTACGACTGCGGGTCCGTGTCCTTAATCAGCACCATATTGTTAAGAGGCTTGCACGTGAAAAACAACTTCGCGTTCGGGTCCTTCGCCAACACACGCCGCGTCATCACGTTGCAATTCAGCACACGCGGCGACCCCACATCCAACATAGGTTTTAGATATTCACGCGCCATAAGACGATTGTAACTCCGTTCCCATAAACAGGCCGGTCAGGTTAACCTCCTTTTTATTAAGAAGGGGTTACTTCCTCGGCAAGAAACGGACCAATATATCTAAAACCGCTTGTGGCAGCGCCGTTATCATGCGGATCAACACATACATCTGCCACGGAAAAGCGATGCGCGCCCTGTCGTTTTCGAGTCCTTTGCGCACAAACCGCGCCGCACGCGCCGCCGACATCAAAAACGGCATCTTGAACCCGTTCGCGTCCGTCATCGGCGTTTTGATGAACCCGGGACAGATCACGTTGATCTCTATGCCGTGAGGCTCCATCTCGGCACGCAACGCTTCGCCGTAAACACGCACCGCCGCCTTGCTCGCCGCGTAGGCCGCCGCTCCCGCAAAACCCCGGAAACCCGCCAACGACGACACAAGCGCAATCTGCCCTTCGCCCCGCTTCCTCATCAGCGCCAGCGCCGGATGCACCGTGTTGAAGACTCCCTCTACATTGACGGCAAAAACATGCTGCGTTTGGCCAGCCATCTCGTCCGCGTCCGCAGACGCCGCCGAGACTCCCGCGTTCGCGATCACGAGGTCGATCTTCTGCACCCCGTCCCTCTCTTCGACCCACGACGCCATCCCCTGCGCTTCCGTCACGTCGCCTATGCGCGTCGCCACTTCCGCCCCGCGCCGCCGCGCTTGCACCGCTATCTTCTCTAACCGCTCGGCGTTCCGCCCGTGCAGCGACAGCAAAATCCCCGGCGCCGCGTAGTTAAACGCCAACGCCGCCCCTATGCCGCTCGAAGCGCCTGTGATCAGAATGTGCCGAGGATCGCGCATGATAAAATCGTCCTAAAAAATCCGCGAAAATTCGCTTTCTACATCTTCTTATATCCATTTGCCGTTTGCAAATAAAAATGCTTAAAAGGCCGTATGTCCTTGTCTTCCGTCTTGATTCGCCGCCGCGGCTTGATGCTCGTCCTCTCATCCCCCTCGGGCGCGGGCAAAACGACTCTGTCCCGCCGACTCCTCGACGCCGACCCCGGCCTTTCCCTTTCAATCTCCGCCACCACGCGCCCGCCCCGCAAAGGCGAAGTTAACGGACGCGACTACACTTTCATTGACGAAGACGCCTTCGGCCGCATGGTTAAACAGGGCTCTTTTCTCGAACACGCCTCCGTTTTCGGCCGCTCGTACGGAACACCCCGCGCCCCCGTCGAGGCCTCCCTCGCCGAGGGCCATGACGTTCTGTTCGATATCGACTGGCAGGGCACCCAACAACTCGCCGAAAAAGCCCGCGCCGACCTCGTCAGCGTCTTCGTCCTTCCTCCATCGTGGGATGAACTCGAACGCCGCCTCACCGCCCGCGCCCAGGACGACTCTGCCGAAATCAACCGCCGCATGGAAAAAGCCGCAGGCGAAATCAGCCATTGGGCCGAATACGATTACGTCATCGTTAACCGCGATGTCGCCCGCTCGGTCGAGGAAATCCGCGTTATCCTCCTTGCCGAAAGACTTAAGCGCCAGCGCCAACTCGGCCTTTCGGATTTCGTCGCCGGGTTGCTTGACAGAGATTAACCATACTCTTTGCGTTTTCGTTTTTTATTTTCGGACATCCGGAGTATGCATCGGACATACTTTCTCCAATTCTTTTTATCGCGCCGATATAAAACATGACGGATTATACATTCGACGATTTTATCCCTGTCGTTTTTGCCGTTAAGGCCGGATTTGCCAGAGGCTCTGTCCTTTCGCCGGAACAAAACGCCGCCGTCCAAAACGCTATTTCGGAAGCTTCTCCTGAAGAACAGCATCGGTTCGTGCGCGGCAGCCAGATCGTCAGCGCTTGTTTCGAAACAGTCCCTTTCGACGCCCTGACCATTGAGGACGCCGTCAACTACCTTTCGCTCGGCGAAATGTGGATCGGCTTGCTCGAACGCGCCTTACCCCACGACCGTATCGCCCGTTTATATCCCGTCAGAGGAATCCGTCCGGAAGCCATCGTCATGCTGCATGACTTCAATCTGCCGAAACTGGCCCAGCTTTTTGAGGAAAACCTGAAGGCCTGCGAAAACGCCCCCCGCGTCCCCTACACCCTTGAGGAGATCGATCCTCTCTTTGCCGTCATACGGGATGGCACGATCAATCTTTTGTCTGCCTCTTTTGAAATTACAGAGCAGGTTATACAGCATACGTCCGCCGAGCAACAAGCCGAGTTTCTATCTTATTTCGATACCATGAGCGCGACGATCTATTCTTCGGTCGATTTTTCGCCGGAGCTTATCGTCGATATGTTCAGAACGTCGGAAAAACTTTTTTCGCTTTTCGAACACACCGCCCCGGCGTCCCAACTCGCCGCGTTGTTCCCCGTCGAAAAACTCGGCGCGGACGACCTCGACATTCTGCACAAGCTCGGACTGACGAAATTCGAGGCCGTTTTCGACGCCCGCTTGGCCGCCCTCGACGCCGAAGCGGACAGGCCGGCAACATCCTTCCCCAATCTCGTCATCCAGGCTTATAGCAACGGCGTTTGGCGGCACAA
>CAYUPD010000169.1:0-3571 GCA_964446645.1 uncultured Rhodospirillaceae bacterium | reverse complement strand
ACTCGGCGGCGACATCGACCCCGCCTATGAGGATCAATACGAGCGCGCGGTTGCCTACTATGCCGGGCTGTGGGCCGATCTGACGGCAGAGGGCGTCAACTTCGTCCCCGCCGATCTGGACAGCGTCTTCAGCTATGTGGTGCACAATCCGACTCTGTTTGGCTTCACGGCGTCATCGGTTTTAGCCTCGAGCTCCCCCTGTCTTGGAACGCCGGCCCTGTTTTGCACCAGCATGACAGACGAGCAAATGCAGGAATATCTTTTCGTCGACGGAAAGCATTTGGCAACGGCGGGACAACTCATCGAGGCTGATTACATCTACAGCCTCCTCACCGCGCCGAGTCAAATTTCGCTAATAAACGAAGCCGCCATTCAAAGCGGGCTAACCCGGGCAGGCACGATTCAAACCTTTGCCGATTTTTCAAGCCGCAAGCGCGGGCCGAGCGGCATCAACACATGGATAAGCATGGGCGCCAACGCGCTTCGTATAACCAACGCCCCCGGGTTCCCTGACGATCCGGGCGTTCCGTTTTACGGCTCGGTCGGCGTCGATTACAAAATCTCGCCCACGGTGATAGTCGGAGCTGTTTTTTCCGCAGGCAGCCAAAGGCAAAGTTTTTCGACCGGAGGGCATTACGATCAATCGGTTCAGGCCCCCGGTCTCTACGCGGCATATCGAGACGGGCCGGTGTGGGGCGATGCGATTATTTCATACGGCTTCCACGAAGAAACCATAGTCCGCGACGTAAAGCTTGGCGTCTATACAGATCGAAACGTCGGCAAAACGACGGGCCGGTCTCTGGCCCTTGCCGTACGCGGCGGCAAAGATTTTGCGCTTGGCCCCTCGTGGACGATAGGCCCGATAGGCGGTGTCGTGGCGCAAACAATGCGGCTCAAAGGATATACCGAAACCGGAACAAGCACCATCACGGCCTTGTCCTTCGGCAGCCAACAAAGGGATTCGCTGATAAGCCAGCTTGGCGTACGCGGATCGGTGGATCTCGGCGAATGGCGTCCATTTGCGCAAATGCTATGGAATCACGAATGGTATAACGCCCCCGGCCGCGCGTCGGCGTCCATAACGACGGCAAGCGCCGCATCCTATACAACCCAAGCCGCGCCGCGCGCCGCCGATTGGGGCACGGCCTCAGTTGGCGTTTCGTATGAGCTTGAGCAGGGCGTCGATGTCAACGTGATCGCCTCCGGGCTCTTTTTAAACGACCAAATTACAAGCTATGGCGGCGAAATTGGTTTGACGTTTCGTTTCTAAAACGAACGAAGGACAATGGCGAACGACATCGCCCCGTCCCGTTGCCATATCGAATTCCCGCGTCTCGAGAGACATCCGGCATTTCCCCCGCCCAACATATTGACACACCCCGCCAATCCCCATACGCTGCCTGCCTCTCCTATCTTCGATATATTTCCTCACAACCTCTTTCCCGGATGGATCTCAATGACTATGCAAATTAAGAAACATCTTCTTATCATCCTGCTTTTGGCCGGATTTATGATTCCCCAAAGCGCGCAAGCGGCGCTCATCACGTTTGACGACATTGCTCCCGACGAAATCGTACTGGGCAACATCCAGAACGGATACGCCGGTCTCAATTGGGATAACATTCAGTCCAGGTCTCGACCAACTGGATTGGCGGCCTGAAGACCGGAACGATATCTCAGCCTTCCGCCGCCTACACGGCGTTCGGAGAGCCCGCATCGATCTCCTCGTCGACTCCATTCACATTCACAAGCGGCTATTTCACGGGAATGTGGCGCGATGGTCTGACCGTATCTCTGGTCGGCACGTTCAACGGAGAAGAAAAATACAGCACGAGCTTCGTCGTCGACAGCACCGCGCCGACCTTCATGCTGCTCAACTGGATCGGAATCGACACCTTCTCCATCAGCTCGAGCGGCGGAACGGAAGTCGGATACATTCTCCCCGGTCTGACCACGCCGGGCATGGGAACGCACGTCGTCATGGACAACCTGACCGTTTCGTCCGTTCCGCTTCCTGCGGCCCTTCCTCTTTTCGGAACGGCGCTGATCGGCGCAGGAGCCTTCTCCGGGCGTCGCCGCAAAGCGAAATAAAGCCTGATCGAAAAAGAAAACGGCCGGAGACAAACCTCCGGCCGTTTTTGTATGCAAATCAGCGATTGTCGAGTTGCGCGCGAACGGCATGCAGCCCGGCGACGTTGATCGTATAAGGCTCTCCGTCCTTCGACGAAATCAGCCTCTTGCGTTTGAGTTTGGCAAAGACGTCCAGTGTGCAGTCCGCAAGCACATACCCTTCGCGAGTATAGCATTCGACAGCGTCGATATGACCGCGAGCGTTGCGATAATGGATAATGCGACCGCCTTTGGCGAGGACGTGAAGCGTCCTCTGTTCAAATTTGGAAATGTTCATGTTGGAAAATCCGATACAGAAACCGGTTGCACAAAACGAGCAGGCATCGACGGACCGCCTGCCGCGTCAATCGTACAAAGCGATAACCGACCCCCCAAAAGAGCGGGGCAGGGTTATCGGGTAACTGCAATCTCCAACATAAAAGCCTCAAAGAGGATAAAAAGCCCCAAAAGCGGGCAAAAAGGGAGGTAACAAAGGCGCAACCCGCTGTCAAGCGTCGTCGGGCTCGAAATCCAGAAGATCGCCGGGTTTGCAGTCCAGAGCGATGCAAATTTTCTCCAGCGTATCGAAGCGAATGCCCTTAACCTTTCCGGACTTGAGCAGCGAAACGTTTTGTTCCGCAATGCCGATCCGCTCGGCCAAATCGCGCGAGCGCATTTTGCGCAAAGCGAGCATAACGTCGAGGCGAACGACAATAGCCATCAGACGAACTCCTTGTTTTCTGCGGAGAGAGAAGCGGCCTCGACCATAACCCATGAGATCGCGAGCAAAAGCCCGCCGAAAGCAGCCAAAAGATAATCGGTGCCGGAAATGCCGATAGACAAAAGCCTGTGTCCCGGCGGATTTCCGAGCGTAAGGTCCAGAACGAGCAGGGTGCGTGTCACAGGGCTCAAAACGGCGAGAGAAATAAGTCCCGAAGCGATTTTGCGCAATTGATGGATAGCCGAAGCGGCGAAAATCTCGCCCTGTTCATAGAGTCGAAAAAGCGAAAAGGCGCGAAGCAGCAAAAGAAACAGAACGGAAAAAGGAACGAGCATAATCAAAGCGCCCCCGGCCCGAGCCGAGTTCGAAAGAGTGACCTGATCCGGCGTAAGGTTAAGAGAAAGAACGAAAGCGTTTGTGAGTTCCGGCACGCCCCAAACGGCAACGAGCGCGGATGCGGTGAGACACAAGCCCGTACCGATAACGTACTTCATCGTCCGAGCGATTGTCCTGATCCGGGCCATGGCCGAGGAAGGAAGAGTTGTCATAAAAAGCCTCCATGATTTAACGTCACGCAGGCATTATTTAACGCAAAACATGAAGGAGTCAACAAAAAACATGAATTTTACCGCCGATCTACTCCGGCCTCCACGTTTCAATAGCCCCCCGGGGCTGTGTCTCGAACCAGTCGCGAAAAGCATCGAGCTCCAAAACGCCGTCGCGCATAACGGCCATATATAT
>CAYUPD010000168.1:828-3590 GCA_964446645.1 uncultured Rhodospirillaceae bacterium | reverse complement strand
GATTATATGGCTTCTGCGCCGGAAATGATTTCGATGAGTTCCTTGGTGATGTAGGCTTGGCGGCTGCGGTTGTAGTTGAGCGTCAACTTGTCGATCATCTCGCCCGCGTTTCTGGTGGCGTTGTCCATGGCGGTCATGCGGGCTCCCTGCTCGCCCGCCGCGCTTTCGAGCAGCGCGCCGTAGAGCGAAATAGCCAGCGCACGCGGCAGCAAGGCTTTAAGGAGGCTCGCTTCGTCGGGTTCGAATTCGAGTCCGGCCAGAGGCTCGGTACGGCTACCCACGGCCTCTTTATCGACGGCGAAGGGAATAAGCTGCTTGAGCGTGACGACCTGAGAAATAACCGACTTAAAGCGGTTATAGACGATGTTGCAGACGTCGAATTCGCCCGTTTCGAACATCGCGAGAAGGCGCGCGTTGACGGCGGCGGCGGCGGAGAAAGTGAGCTTCCGGCCGATATCCTCGTCGAAATGAACGATCTTGGAGCCGTGGTCGCGGCGCAGCAAATCGCGTCCCTTGCGGCCGATGCAATACAATAAGACTTTTTTGCCTTCGGATTCGTATTGATGGATGGTGCGGCGGGCCTCGCGGACGACCGAGCCGTTAAAAGCCCCGCAAAGGCCGCGATTCGACGTCATGACGATCAAAAGGACTTTATCGTCCCTGCCCGTCCCGGTCAGAAGGCGCGGCGCGGAGGCGTCGGCCGAGACGGCCAAAGACGACAGCATGCGAGCCATGCGGGCGGCATAGGGACGCGCGGATTCGGCGTTTTCCTGAGCGCGACGCAACTTACTTCCGGCTACCATCTTCATGGCGGACGTAATCTTGCGCGTCGACTTGACGCTTGAAATGCGGTTTTTGAGATCCTTAAGACTGGGCATGTCGTTCCCGGAAAGCTTTAGGCTTGGGCGGTTTTTTGGCGGATATTGCGGCAAGGGTCAAGGAAAAAGAAATGGAAATGGCATTCCTCGAAAGAAGCTCTATAATCACGCATTCCGGACGCCTTCTTTTTGTCCACAAAATGCCGTTTTTCGAATGCCCGACGCCCTGCCCGATTCTTTCCTGACCGAGGCCATGCGACAAGCCTGCCAAACGGCGCGCGCATGGATGGGAGCGACGTCGCCCAATCCGCCGGTAGGCGCAGCCGCGCTCGACGCCAAGGGCCGCGTTTTGGCCTTGGCGGCCCACCGGCGGGCGGGAGAGGATCACGCCGAGCGGGCATTGCTAAAAATCTGCCGGGATCAAGGGGTTATCGAACGTATTTCTACCGTTTGCGTAACGTTGGAGCCCTGCAATCATCAGGGGAAGACGCCCCCCTGCTGCGACGCCCTGATCGAGGCCAAAATCCGCCGCGTTGCCGTCGGGTGCCGCGATCCGAATCTGGATGTTAAAGGCGGCGGCGTCGAGCGCCTGCGCGCGGCGGGGATCGAGGTTGTCGAAGGAATCGAAACCGAGGCTTGCCGCCGACTGATTCATGCGTTCGCTTTTTATGCGCTGGAGAAGAAGCCGTTCGTGACGGTCAAGCGCGCGTTTGACGAGCGAGGCTCGATGATTCCGCAAAAAGGGCAAAAGACGTTCACGTCGCACGAGTCGCTCGTTCTCGCGCATCGCCTGAGGAAAAAAGCGGACGCGCTCGTCACGGGAAGCGGCACGGTGCTGGCGGACACCCCCCTGTTCACGGTGCGGCACGTTAAGGACCACGACGGCAAGCGCCGCATCCTCGCCATCCTCGATCCCGAGGGCCGCGTGCCGGAGTCTTATATAAAGGAAGCAACCAAAAACGGCTTTGACGTAACTCTTTATAAGGACATTGACGACTGCTTTTCTGATATTGCGCGGCGCGGCGCGCAGGACGTTCTGGTCGAGGCCGGGCCGACGCTCAGCGGCGCGATCCTCAAGTCGCCGCATTGGACGATGGGAGTCGATATATATAAAGGAAGCGGCAAGGACGATGTGCGCCTGTCGTTTAATGAAGCAGCGAAAATTCCGTTCAACATTGGCGGGATAGCCTTAGAAGACCTTCTGCCGGATTAAACGCACGTTTTATCGTTTATCCGTAATGCTGGTCTCTCTCCGCCTTGGCGCGCATTATATCTGACGGCCTGACGGAGCCAGAAAGCTTAAACGTCCCGGTTGCCGGATCGAAAACAGGAACGTCAGATTCCTGAAACTCCCGCATTTTTCTCTTGTCTTCTTCCGAACAAACGACGCCCTTTTGAATCATCCGCAGCAACTCTTCGGCACCGATCTCGCTGGCGCGCGCGCCGATCATAATATTTATGAACGTCTCGACTGCACCGGCATTGCCGAAACGCACGCCAAGAAATTCCTTGGCGGCGCAAATTTGCACAAAAGCCTTATCGACGACGCCGGGGCTTGCCGTGTATCCGCGTATTGCCACGTTGCCTTCGAAAATTTTCCGCAGCGTCGGCACATTGTAGGCCTCCAACGACAGCCGGATCGTACAACGCCTGCCCATGCCTTCGTTTTGATTCATGAGGGCATTTATTTTGTCTTCATAGCCGGTCAAAATGACGACCGTTCCGTGTTCTTTCTCCTCGGCCAAATGCCCGACGATTTTGTCGAAGGCGTCTCTTTTATAGGAGATCGCCCCCGACGGATCGTCGTCCAGCAGATAATCCGCTTCGTCGAAAACGATCAGGCATCCCCGCCCCTCGTCGAAAATCTTTTTGACGGCCCGTTCCGTCTGCCCGGCATAACCTTGGATAAGATTGCTGGTTGAACAGAAAATCACCCTCTTTTGG
>CAYUPD010000168.1:0-818 GCA_964446645.1 uncultured Rhodospirillaceae bacterium | reverse complement strand
AATCCGGCCGAGGCCAGAACGGCGCCGATGTATTTAGCCCCTGTTGTCTTGCCCGTTCCGGGAGGACCGGAGATGACGATGTTAAAGAAATCCGCCTTGTCTTCTTTGACGCCGCATTGCTCTTCCATCGCTTTTTTAAGGAGCTTCGTAAGTAAAATCGAATTGATTTCGTTTTTAAAGTCCTCGCGGCCGATAAGCTTATCCATATTGGACAAAGCCGCTTCCAGATGCGTTTCGTCGTAATCTTCGGAATAGAAATCGCCTTCTTTAAGCTTTATTCCGACCGACGGCCCCGTAGGCCCATCTAACCTATACGTTATTTCGTCGATGTGGATTTTCAACCAACGGACAAAAGCCTCTTTGCCATAAAGTTCGACGCAATCCTTTATCCATGGTTCGGTATAAGTTTCATTTACAATTCGTTCCTTTAAATCGGAATAATGATTTCGAATTTCGATTAAATTGCCGAGTTCCTCGGTAAACTCGTATAAAATAATGCCTTTTTCAGCGGGCTTATACCCGCGCTGATGAAATGCCACCAGGGTCGAACAAACCAGGAAATCGAAAATTTCCTGATACAAATATCTCCTATAGTAGGTTTCCCTAATTGCCAGCCCGCAATTTTCGTCCGGCTGAACGTAATCCTTCATAGCTTCATGAAGATATTCTCCGTAAACAAATTCTAAGAGGCTCATCGCCTGTTTCGGATCGAGAGAATCCCTAAACTCTTCGGCAGCGATAAACGAATAAATCGACTCTTCAGGCTCAAGGCACTCGTCCAAGAACTCCTCGGGTGTGGTAAAAGGAGGATATTCATC
>CAYUPD010000167.1:0-3600 GCA_964446645.1 uncultured Rhodospirillaceae bacterium | reverse complement strand
TTGGAACGACGAATGTGTTGGCGACGGGGATAACGAACCAGGCGATGACGATCGACCCGAGCGGGACGGTAGGGATAGGGACGACGACAGGGATCAATTATCCGCTGACGGTGTACGGAAGCAATAATACGTATATTGGAGCATTCTATAATACGAGTACCGGGGCGGGCGTCTTCGGAAGCAGCACTAATGCGGGGTACGGCGTTTATGGTTCGAACTCAGACACGGGGATAGGCGTCTACGGGTTGAATTCGGGTACGGGATACGGCGTTTACGGCAACAGCTCGAACGGATACGGAGGATACTTCACGTCGTCGTCAGGGTATGCCCTGATCACGGGAATAGGAAACGTCGGTATCGGGACGACAGCGCCTGCTTATGCTCTGGACGTCGCGGGCGCTGTGAATGCAAGCGGCGGTTATTACGAATCGTCCGATATAAGGCTGAAAGAGAACGTCAAGGTTGTCGATCAAGCGCTGGATAAACTCTTGAAGCTTCAAGGCGTGTCTTTCAACTGGAAAGAAAACGGAAAAGGCGATTATGGCGTGATAGCGCAAGACGTTGAAAAGATTTTCCCAGAGCTTGTTACGTCGAACAATAGAGGCATTAAGGCGGTTGATTATGATGGGCTTATGGCTCCCGTGATTGAGGCCGTCCGCGATCTTAAAAACGAGAGCGACTTGCTGAAAAAAGAAAACGAAGATCTTCGCGCCAAGCTCTCGGCTCTTCAGGATAAAGCTCGTGAAGAAGGGGGAGAGAGTATCGCAAAAACAGCAGCGGGGGGCGACCAGCAAGGGCTTTCTGCGGATGTTCTCTTCCTTGTCGCGGTAAATGGAATTCTGTTTGCGACGTGCGGCGGTTTGTGGGTTAGACTTCGCTCCAAAGAGAGGAAGAAGAAAAGCGATTAACGGTTCAAGCGCTTTTCGTACGAAAGAAAGATAATGCCTGTTTTTCTCGCCTTGTTTGGAGCCTTTCTCTTATTGCCCGTGTTGTGGCCGGACGTAGATTTACTTATATCCGGGCTTTTCTATCGTGCGGGGGACGGTTTTTTTCTTTCGGACAACTTTATTTTCGAGGCGTTGCATTTTTTAGCTAACACCGGCGCACGCGTTTTGGGCGTTGCGCTGCTGGTTTTTACCTTGGTGACGTGGTTGCGCTATAAAGGTAAGGGAAGCATTGCTAAGTCTGGCTTGTTTTTGTTTTTTGCCCTGCTGATCGGCCCCGGTCTTGTGGCTAACGTCGGATTAAAAGACCATTGGGGCCGTTCGCGGCCGCGCGAGATCATAAACTTTGGCGGCAGCGAAGAATTTTCTCCCGCGCTCATGCCCCAGTTCGACAAAGCGCGCAAAAACGGGTCTTTCGTCTCCGGCGACGGAGCTTTCGGTTTCTTTCTCCCCGTGTTTGCCTACGTTGCGCCGCGCCGCTTGGCGCGCCGCGTCTTTTGGGGCGGTATGGTCGCCGGTGTGGCCTTCGGCTTTTCGCGGCTTGCGGTTGGGGCCCATTTTTTCAGCGATGTCGTTTATGCCGCGTTTTCGATGTTGGCTGTATGCGCGGGTCTTTATGCGGCGATGTTCGGGGTGCGTGAGGCCGGATCGCGATGGAGAATCTTTTTAGGAGCCCCATCGACACGCGAGGGCGCGCAGTCTGGCTAAGGAGTCCAAATCGAGGCCCTTGCCCAAACTTTGAGGACAAAAACGCCGTTGAAAAGCCTGAAGAGCGACCTCGATGTCCGATGTATCATATCCAATAAAATCAAGCAGATAGTCGGCGTTCCTCTCTTTTTGGCCCAACGCATCTTGGTGGGTTGGCGTTGGCCAGCAGCCGAAACCATCCTGAGCTAACGACTGCCACGGAAAAAGTTCTCCGGGATCTTGCTTGCGTGAGGGAGCGATATCGCTATGAGCGAGAAGCATGGTTTCGGCATTCAAGCGGCGGCGTTTGACGATATCGCGAAGAAGATTTCTAAGGGCAGCAATTTGAGCATCCGGAAAAGCGCGATAGCCGAATTCATGGCCCGGGTTGACTAACTCAATGCCGATTGACGCACTATTCATATCTTTTGTGCCGCGCCAGAAACTCGCTCCGGCGTGCCATGCACGGAGATCCTCGTCGACGAGTTGGGCGACGTTTCCGTTTTCTCCGATGACGTAATGCGCGCTGACGCGGCTGGCGGGATCGCACAGGCGAGCCAAGGCGCTTTCTTCGTCCTTCATGCCCGTATAGTGCAAGACGACAAAGTCCAAAGAAACATTCGGATCGCGTTTGTCAAAATTCGGAGAGCTAAGCTGTTTCATCTGATCCCTTTAAGGCGGCAAACAGTATCGTAAGCGACGTTGATGCGTTTCATTTTTTCCGTAGCCGCGGCGATAAATTCCGGCGGCATGCCTTGGGCCATGAGTTTGTCAGGATGGTGTTCGCGAATCAAGGCGCGATAGGCGGTTTTGATCTCGGTCTCCGTCGCGGTTTCCGCAACTCCGAGCAGCACGAAAGCTTCCGGCGTTTGCGGGCGCGGCCTCTCGCTTTCCGGAAGCGTTACGCCCGAACGCGCGGCGATGCGGGCAAACGCCTCCGAGTCGAAGCCGAAGAAAAGGGAGACCCTCTTTAAAAAAACAATTTCCGCGGAGTCTAGCGTGCCAGAATCAGCCACGCCGATCATAAAGAGGCCGCTTAAAACTTCCTCCAAAACCAAAGGTCGATTTCTAAATACCTGCGCAAGGCGAATGGCATAAGGCTCAAATCCATCGGGGCTAAGCCGCGCGCGGTTGAATAAGCGCCCGACGGCGTCTTCCTGATGGGGTTTTATGTCGAATACGCGTTTAAATGCGTTGATTTCTTCACGGGAAACGCGGCCGTCGGCGCGCGCCATTTTTGCGCTGAGAACGATAACGCCCATGGTAAACGTCGCTTGCTCGATGTGAGCGGAGAAGTTCTGATAATTGGCCCAAAGGTCCGAGGCGGGCGCGTTGTTGAAGGAAATTTTTTGGCGATCATAGATACCTCCGACAATGAAGCCGAACACTCCTCCCCATATGCCTGCGAAAGAGAGGCCCAAAAGTGTGCCTATAATCCTTCCCCATGGTTTTTGGTTTGAAGCCTGCGCTTGATTTTCGGAGTTGTTTAACGCCATAATGTTTAGATGAATTCTAAAACAAGTTGTCCGGGCGGAAAGTATCAGTCTTTTACGGCGCTTTTGCAAGCTGCGGGGTTGCGTCCGACGCGGCAAAGGGTGGCGTTGGCAAAAAAACTGTTTAACGGCAGGTTCCGGCATATAACGGCCGACCAGCTTTATGCGACGGCGGCCGGATCACAACATCACATTTCTTTGGCGACGGTGTACAACACGCTTAATGGTTTTGTCCGGGCGGGGCTTTTACGGCAGGTTTCGATGGATGGAGGCCAGACGTTTTTCGATACGAACACGGAGATCCACTACCATTTTTTTGATGAGAAAACCCGTCGGTTAGAAGACGTGCCGGTGTCGGCTGTACGATTTGCGCGGCTGCCGAGGCCGCAAAAAGGAAAGGTCGTTTCATGCGTTGACGTCGTTATTCGCATTAAGGCCGTGCGATAATCGTATTGATATCCGGCGTTTTTTAAGGG
>CAYUPD010000166.1:0-3642 GCA_964446645.1 uncultured Rhodospirillaceae bacterium | reverse complement strand
CGGCGTTTTTGTGTCCGGCGGGGCGGACGTTTCGACCCTGAACGGCGCCATCGACATCGTGGGCTACGGCGGCGGTTGCGGCGAGAAGTGCGGCTATAACTACGGCGTTTATATCACCGACGCCGGGTCGAAGGTCGCGTCCACGAACGGCGACATCAATATTCTCGGTTTCGGCCACGGCGGCGCGTCGAGCGTATCTAATTACGGCGTATACGTCACGAACTACGGCGACATATCGAACGCGAACGGCGAAATCACGATCACGGGCGTCGGCGGCGGAACGGGCACGGAAGTGAACGACAATTACGGCATCGTCGTGACCGATCATGCGAGCATCGGCGGGACGAGCGACGTTAAGGACGTTTCGTTTATCACCGACGAAATCTGGATGGACGCGACGCCGATCATCCGGACGACGGCCGACGTTTCGTTCGAGCCGTACACGAACAGCACGACCATCGGAGTCGCGGGCGGCGCGGGCGATCTTCAGATCACCTCGACCATTCTCGACGACGTGTTCGGCGCGCGCAGCATTACGGTCGGCAATTATACGCGCGATACGGGCCTGATGACGGTCGGTTCTTATAACTGGAACACGAACGCGCGTTTGTTGAATTTGGACGGCGACATCGTGTTCAGCGGCACCCAGACGATGGGCGGCAGCACGCTTCTCGCGTACACCATGAATAAGAACATTACAATCGAAGCCGGCGGCGGCGCGACGAGCACGGCTACGGGCGACGCGATTACCCTTGCGGCCAGCGCGGGCACCTTCACAAACTACGCCGGGGCGGGGGCTTTGTCGGCTCCGAACGGCCGTTGGCTGGTCTATAGCTACAGTCCCGTCGGCGATACGTTCGGCGATCTTAATAGCGGCAATACCGCGATTTGGCATACCGTTTTTTACGACGGCTTTACGCTGCTGCCGTCTCAGGACAACAACCGTTATGTCTTCGCCATTCCGATGACCGTGACCGTCACGCTCGCCGATCTGTCGAAGATCGTCGGGCAGGATTATACGTTCGAAGTGGCGCACGACGGTTATTCTAAGATCGAAGGATTATCGCCCGGCGTGCTCAACGCTTTCTTGCCCGATACGCTGGCGACGGCGACGACCGGCACGGCGATTATTACGTCGCCCGGCGCGCCGAGTCCGGCGGCCGTCGGCTCTTATCCCATCGATATGACGGGCCTGACGGGCGTGAACGGCTATACGTTCTTCTATAATCCCGGAACGTTGACGGTGACCGATTTGTCCATCAACGAGGTTCTGGAATTTACGAAGGCGTACGGAAAGAGGACTACCTATGGAACGCTTTTGGCCATCGTCAATACGCCGGGGTATTTAGCCAATCTCGCGCCGCAGGCGGGCGGGAACATGAGCGTCGGAGACCTTGCGAACCTCGCTCCTAAAGCGGGCGGGAACATGAGTCCCGAAGACCTCGCGAACCTCGCGCCTAAGGCGGGCGGCAGTGCGAGCATCACGCCGCTCATTCAGTGCAACGAAGTCACGCCCTGCGAATCGCTTCAATAAACCGGTTCGCAGCTTTTTGGGGCAGCTCGTTTTTTAATTCGGCGGCAATAAGGGCGGCAACGCCTTCCCAATCGCCCGCGCGCGTCTGCCGGAAGGGGCGCAGGGTCGGATACCACAGGCGAACCATTTCATTATCCGCGAAACGCCAATCGGGCATCGTGGGAAGCATGAGCCAGCAGGGACGTCCCGTCGCTCCGGCCAAATGCGCGGCTGCTGTGTCAACACTGATAATAAGGTCGAGCTCGAGCGCTGCGGTGTCCGAAAAATCGTGCAGCATGGGCGACATATCGACAATTTTGTTCGATAGGCCATTTTCGTGAATCTGGGCATGCGCTTTGCCGAATTGGAGGGCGTACCAGTCGATCCCGTCGATCTCAAAAAGGGCTTTGAGCGAGGAGAGGGGCGCGCTCCGGTTGTCGTCGTTTTTGAAATTCTGATTGCCTGCCCAGACCAATCCGACGGCAAGCGGTTTCGATCTGTACGGCAGGGGCAGGGTCTTTTTATTGATGAGATAGGGATCGTTTCCGGCCTCCAGCGGGTCCGGCGCTTCGAGACGGAACGGCAGGCTTAAGAGCGGCGCTTGGGCGTCGAAGGAAGGCATCGGGTCGGAAGGGCTAAGAGCGCCCGTTACGCCCGGCGCCGTTGCCGCAATTGTTTTGAGTTTATCTTGAACGAGAACCCAGACTTCGCATCCTTGGGCCGCGAGCATTTGGGGATAACGTAGAAACTGAATAGCGTCGCCCACCCCCTGATCGTTCCACAATAAAACACGTTTGGCTTCGACGCCTTTCGTCCATGCGGGAGCGTCGATGGGGGGCTTGAGCCATGAGGGGATTTTGAGCCGCCATTCGTATTCGCGCCACGCCTCTTCCCACGAATGGGAGCGCAACAAAAGGTGAGATAAATTCCAGTGCGCGATGACATGGTCGGGATCGATGGCCAGAGTTTTTAAAAGCAACTGCTTGGCCGTTTTAGGATCGCCCTGATCCGAATACGTCTTGGCTAAATTGATCCAGCCGGAGGCAAAATTCGGGTGGGCATTGATTAGTTTTTGATAAACGTTCCGCGCGTCCAGATCGCGCTTCTGGCGCTTGCGGATGTTCCCAAGATTGAAAAGAGCGTCCCGGTGCGTCGGTTGAAAGGCCAGCAATCTTTCGTAGTATTCGGCGGCGCCTTCTTCGTCGCCCGTTAAATTTAGCGCAACCGCAAGGTTGTAGAGCGTCGGCGCGTGCTGGGGGTCGATCTCAAGCGCGTGCTGCCATTCTCCGATCGCCGCCGCCAGATTGCCCGTCGCTTGGGCCGCGATTCCGCGCGCGAAGACGTCGGTGACGTCGTCGAAAACAGGCTCAGACGATGAAGAGGAAGGATTCATGGCAAATACGCTCTGACCTCGCCGCGACATTATATATGAGAATGGACGCCGATAGGCTATAATGCGTTGATTTTGGCATACTTTTGTATTAGCTGTGAAACGTTTTTTCGTGGGGTTGATATGATTAGATGGCCCGATACCGTGGATATGAAGTGGTCCGATGCCGTCGGGATCGGTGGGGCCCTGATTTCCATTTATTGCTACGCCCGCGTTCAGTGGAGGCGCGAGTATGCGAAGTCGATGGAATATTCCATGGGAAATCTGATCGGCACCGTCATGCTGATTATTTCGCTGATGTACAATTGGAACGTCGCCGCGTTTCTTTCCAACCTCGCGTGGGGCGCCATCAGTTTATACGGCGTCTATCGCTGTCTGAGATTTTCTATGTCCCGAAAAACGGCTGCCAAACAGATCGGCGGTGATTGAATGTTTTTCGACGTTTTGAATACGGATCGGCCTTTTGCCCTTATCGAAAAAGACGGACGCGTGCGGTGCGTTCAGGGCGATCTTCATGAGCTCGGCGAAATCGCCCAAATCCACGCTCTCGCGCGCAAAACGGGGCGCGACGTCGTTTTCGCGCTTCCTTACCGCGCTATCCGCGAGCGCGGGTTCGAAGCCCAAGGCGACGAGCCCATCCTCGCCGTCGAGGGCGAGCGCATTTTGGACATTCCGGCGGAAACCCTGATCCGCGAACTGCCGGACAAAGCCATCGATTGGGACGGGGAAATCCGCGCGT
>CAYUPD010000165.1:0-3643 GCA_964446645.1 uncultured Rhodospirillaceae bacterium | reverse complement strand
GCGGCGGCCGCGCGTCACGGTGTCAAGGATAAGCCCGCAGGTAAGCGAGAGAAAGGCGACGATCATCAGGCCCATCGACAAAACGGCGGTAGGCAGGCGCGGCACGTATCCTGTTTCCATAAACGTCAGCACGATGGGGACAATCAGCATCGCGGCGACAACGGCGAACAAAAGAGCGAGCAGCGAGAAAAACTGCATCGGCCTTTCCTCTTTGACGAGAACGATGATCGTCCACAAGATGCGAAATCCGTCTTTAAAGGTGCTGAGCTTGCTGGCCGAGCCTTCGGGGCGGTCTTTATAGGAAGTCGGAACCTCGGCGGTGGGCATATGCAGCTCGAGCGCATGGACGGTCAGCTCGGTCTCGGTCTCAAAGCCGCTCGAGAGCGCGGGAAAGCTTTTGACGTAGCGGCGCGAGAAAACGCGGTAGCCCGAAAGCATGTCCGAGAAGCGGCTGCCGAAAATCCACGCGACCATGCGGGTCAAAAGCCAGTTGCCGAAGCGATGTCCGGGGCGATAGGCCTTTTCGATGTCGGTGACGCGCGCGCCGTTGACCACGTCGAGCGACTCGCGTTTCAGGCGGTCGATCATCTTGGGGGCCGAAAAGGCGTCGTAGGTCGCGTCGCCGTCCACAAGGACGTAGATGTCGGCCTCAACGTCCGAAAACATGCGGCGCACGACGTTGCCCTTGCCCTGCAAAGGCTCGGTGCGAACGATGGCCCCGGCTTCGTGAGCGACGCTGATTGTGCGGTCTTTTGAATTATTGTCGTAGACGTAGATTTTGGCGTCGGGAAGCGCCTTTCTGAAATCGCTCACGACGTGGCCGATGGCGGCCTCTTCGTTATAGCAGGGAATAAGTACGGCTGTTCTGGTCATCGAAGGACTCTACTTGGAAACGACGGGGCACAGGCTCAAAGACGTGTCGTGAAAAAGCTTGTCCGTCACGCTCAGGCAGTTTTCGGGAACGACTTTGAGGCCGAAAAACGAAGCCGCGTCGTCGGACGACGAAATCTGCCAGAAAGGAACGAGCATCATAAAGCGCCCGCCCTTTTGGAGGCGCGCGTCGATCCGCTCGGCGATCAGTTTGTTGATGCCTTTTCCCTCTTCGGGGCTCGCGAAGTTGCTCTGAATGCGAACGAAGGCGACTTCCGGCGGAAAAGCGGGAATCACATGCGCGTAAGGCTCCGTTCCGGCCATAAGGATCGTCAGATTCGACGCATCGCCGAGATCGGGGATGTTGACTTCGACAAAGCGATCGAGCCATGCCTCGCGCCGCGTCCAGTCGCCCGGTTTGACGGACAAAGCCGTAACGGCCAGAAGAAGTATAATCGCGATGTTGCGTTTTTTGGCCTTAAGAGGCACGAGAGCGACCGCCAAAACGATCAGAAGCGGCGCGATCATTTCGAGCGTCACGGCGTAGCGGTAGATCGAGAAGAAGGCGAGCCACGCGGCGTAAGCGATCGAAAAAGAAATCAGTAGATAAACGGCCTCGGCATGCCAAGAGAGGATGTTCCGGTCTTCCTTGCGGCGGTTTAAGAAGAGGCGCGCAAGGGCCGCGAGCGGCAGAAGAACGTACAGGATGGGCAGCCGCCAATCGCGCAGCTCGATCTCGCCGAGGCGGAAAGAGCTTTTGGCGAAGATAAACGGCATCAAAAGATAATCGCTCAGGCTGTGCGGAACGTATTGGATATCGCGCGCGCTGGTTGAGGGCGCCAAAGGCGATTGGAAAACGTCGTTAAAGAACGGGAAGAAAGGATTCCCGAAATGGGTTTGCAAAAAGAACGCCCAATAGCCGTAGGTCAGAGCGCCGCCGATCAAAGCGCCGAGGCCGAAGCCAAGGCACAAGACGATTCCGCGCCGCCAATCTTTTCCGGCAAACAGCATTCCGCCGCACAAGCCCAGCGCATAAACGGCGGCGGGAAGCTTGAGCCCCATCGCCAATCCGGCGGGCAGGCCTAGAATGAGCGCAAGTTTAAAAGCCTTTTTCTCGAAATCGTCCGCGAGGCGGCTGCGGTAGCGAACGACAAGAGCGGCCGATAAAAAGACGCCGAGGCTTGTCATGTTGTCGCCGAAAGTCGTACCGAGCTGGGCGATGCCGCCGCCGCCGAGCATGCCGAGCGCGGCCAAAACGGCGCAAAGCGCGGTTTTCGGATAAGCCTTCCGCACGGTCAGAACGGCGTGCGCGATCCAGAACAGAAGGACAAAATTAAGTCCCTGCACGAGGCCCAACGCGAACCCGGCCGCCTTCGCGCACACATGCGTCGCGAGAAGGTAGAACGGAACGTCCATAAGCGGATTGTAGAAGAAAGGCGTTTGCGACGGCAAAAGGTCGATGTCGTAGCGGCCGTTCAAGAAAGCGTAGGCGTTATAGTAGTGGTAGTTGCGCAAGTCCCAGTTGGCGTCCTGCCCGAGAGCGACGGCCAGAAAACCGAAAGCGATGGGGGCGAGAAGCAAAAGAGCCCACGCCCAAAGCCGCGCGGGATGGCCTTTTTCGGGCATAAAAGGAAGTACGGGAGATGTATCCATGGCCATCCTCGTGCGGAAAAATAACGGTTATTGCCCGGCGTCCGGCTGCGCGGCGTCCGGAATCGCGGTGACGCCGTAAACCGGCGGCGCGGTTAGAAAGCGCCCCATATGCTCGCGAATGCCCTGTTCGAGATTCTCGCCCAAGTCTTTCATGAGTCCGTTGAGCAGCGTAGCGTAAGCGTCTTGTTTTTCCTGTTCGGTCGGGTCTTCGGGCAAAGTGACCGAGCGCGTGGCGGAGGCATCGGCGACGGCAAAACCGCCCGAGCCGTTTGCCTCGACCGTGACTTCGGCGCGGCCCGTGTACTTCAGGCTTTGGTCGCGGGTAAACCAGCCTTCGACGCCGTCCTTAACGGGCAAGGACTGAACGGTCAAAGAGGCGTTCTTGACGATGATAATGGCTTGGCCGACTTTGCCGTTGGCCTGAAGGCGATCGACGGCCCACTGCTTGACGGCCTCGGCGATGGTGGGCGAAAATTTGTTGGTCTTGTACGGCGACGTCAAAGGCTGCGCGCCGCTGCGGTCGGCAAGGCTGATGATCTTCACGTCCATGGCGATCTTCGGGGACAGGACGCGGCTGAAAGTTCCGGGCGCCGTCGGTTCCGAGGCGCAGGCCGCAAGGAGGATGAGCAAAGCGCCGAAAGCGGCAGACGTTTTCTTCATATTAGGCTCCGGTAAAGACATAAAAGGTCGAAAGGTTTTGGCAGGGTAGAGCAGAACGGGAATAGATTAAACACGAATCCGCATTCCGTCTAAAAAATATTGAAAAACAGCAGGCTACCGTAAAAGAAGGGGGGCGATTTTGTCCCCAAGAAAGAATTGCATTAACGATAATAGGCTGCGAATATGCCGCCGCATTCGTTACAAGCCTATAAAGAGCTTGCGTTTTAGAGACGTTTTATTAACTAAAAGCGAACTGTTTTTTAAGCTAATTCCGGTAGATAGGTAGCGATCCTCGTTTATTAGGTCAGATCAAAAATGTATCTCGGCATCGATCTCGGAACGTCCAATAGCTCCATCGCGGGAATCGTCGATGGAAAGGTCCGCCTGTTCAGGCCGGCAGACGGCGGCGAGGTTCTGCCCTCGATCATCTATTTTGACAAGCGCGGGCATCGCCTGTACG
>CAYUPD010000164.1:0-3645 GCA_964446645.1 uncultured Rhodospirillaceae bacterium | reverse complement strand
ATGCCCATTGCGAGTTGGTTTTTGAGAGGTTTTTTTGAGAAAGGATAATTGAGGAAGAACAGATATTACGACTACTTCCCGTTTAGGGAACCGGCGCTGCCCCCAAAGTTTCCTCGCTCCTTGCGGGAGAGGAAGCAAAAACTTGGACTTACGGAGTAAGTCCCTAGTTTTTGCAGGAGAGGGGTCGGGTCGCTAAAAAAACTATCCCCTCAACGTCGCGCCCGTAACCTTGTTGGCGGCTGCGGCTATTTTTGCGCCTACGGCGTCGATTTCGGCGTCGGTGAGGCTTTTGTCCGTCGGCTGCAACGTTACGCTCAGCGCGATGGATTTTTTTCCTGCCTCGATCTTGTCTCCCTCGTACACGTCAAACACGGCCGCGTCGCGGATCAAGTTTTTATCGGCCGATTTGACGGCCTGGATAATTTTGGCGGCGGTGACGGCGCGGTCGACGACGAAGGCGAAGTCGCGCACGATGGGCTGCAAGGCCTCGAGTTTCAGCAGGGGCCTTGCCGTGCCGGACGAGCGCGAGGCCGGGATGTTGGCCAAAAATATCTCGCATCCGACAACCGCAACGCCCTCTTCGCGCAGGAGAGGATGGATTTCGCCAAAATATGCCAAGACGTTGGGCCCAAGGCGCAAAGCGCCCGAGCGGCCCGGATGATACCACGCAGGCGCGTCCGTTGTGACTTGAAGCCCCGCGACAGGAGCCCCGGCGGCTGCCAAGGCGGCGAGCGCGTCGGCCTTGGCGTCGAAGGCATCGACGGCCCGCGAAGCTTCGGCCCAGTGGCGGGGCGTGTGGCCGGTGCGCACGGCCCCGGCGACGATAGATTGTCCTTCTGGCGTGGCGTTTTTAAACACGGGCCCGACTTCGAACAAAGAGGCGTCGGCGAAGCCGCGGTCGGCGTTGCGCTTGGCGGCGGCTAAAAGGTTCGGCAGGATCGAGGGGCGCATGACGCCGAGATCGCTGCTGATGGGGTTGAGAAGGCGGACGTCCTTGTTGTCGCCGCCGAAGCGGGCGGCGTCGGCGTCGGACAAAAAGGACCACGTGATGGCTTCCATGAGGCCGCGTTCGGCCAAAGCGCGGCGCGCGAAGTGGGCTTTGAGGTCGCTTGCGTCGATAGCGGCATGCGTGGCGGCCTGAGGGCGTTGCAAAGATGTTGTCGGCAGATTGTCGTAGCCCTTGATGCGGACGATTTCCTCGACGAGGTCGGCCGCGCCGTCGATATCGGGGCGCCAGCTTGGAGGAACGACGTGCAGAGCGTGGCCTTTATGAGAGACCTTAAAGCCGAGGCGTTCGAGAATATTGACCTGTTCGTTTTCGACGACATCGACGCCGGTGTGCTTGAGGCATTTTTCGATGTCGAGGACGATAGCGTCTTTGCGCAAGGCGACGGCGCCTGCGATTTCGAGATTGCTCACGGCGGTTTCGCCCGTGCCGCAAAGCTCGACGACCATCCGGGTCGCCATCTCGATGCCGGGGATCGCCGACTGCGGATCGACGCCGCGCTCAAAGCGGTAGCGCGCGTCGGACGGGATTTGCAAAGCGCGGCCGGTCAGGGCGGTGCGCACGGGGTCGAAGTAGGCGGATTCGATAAAAACGTCGGTCGTGTTTTCGTCGCATGAGGAGCTAACGCCGCCCACGATGCCCGCAAGGCTCAAAACGCCGATATCGTCGCCGATGGCCGTCATGCCGGGCGAGAGGGTATAAGATTTATCGTTCAACGCGTCGAGTTTTTCGCCGCCCTTGGCGGGACGCACCCACAAGGTCCCCTTGATTTTGTTGGCGTCGAAGACGTGTAAGGGCCGCGCATAGTCGATGGTCATGTAGTTGGTGATATCGACCAAAGCCGAGATGGGGCGCAGGCCGACGGCGCGGAGTTTTTTCTGCAACCATTCTGGCGAGGGGTTTTTGACGTTGCGGATCAGCCGTCCGACGAAAAGCGGGCAAGATTTATCGCCCGGGGGAAAGTCCAGCTTCACCTTGATGCGGCAGGCCTCGCTGCCTTTGAAAGCCTTGGCGTCGAGCAGTTTCAGTTGCCCAAGCCCGGCGGCGGCCAGATCGCGCGCGATGCCGTAGACGCCCGCGCAGTCGGGACGGTTGGGCGTCAGATTGATCTCGATGACGGGGTCGTCGTATCCGGCGTAAGAGGCGAACTTTTCGCCGACGGGCGCCGCCGCGTCCAATTCGATAATGCCCTCGTGCGCGTCGCCGATGCCCAATTCATCGACGGCGCACATCATGCCTTGGGATTCGACGCCGCGGATTGCGCCTTTTTTCAGCGTTTGCCCCGTGTCGGGCATCACGTCGCCGGGGCGGGCCAAAACGACCTTGAGTCCTGCCCGCGCGTTGGGCGCGCCGCACACGACCTGCAATGTTTCGCGGCCCGTGTAGACCTTGCAGACGTGCAGATGGTCCGAATTGGTGTGCGCCGCGCACTCCAAAACTTCGGCAATGATAAAGGGCGCGAGTTTTTTGCCGGGGTCTTCGACGTTTTCGACTTCGAGGCCGATGGCGGTCAGCTTGTCGCAGATTTCCTCGCACGAGGCGGTCGTGTCGAGATGCTGTTTGAGCCAGGAGAGCGGGAATTTCATGTTTTATCCTTGATCGTAATAAGAAGAACCGAGGCGATGCCGAGCGCGATTCCCAAAGCCTTCTGCCAAGTGACGACTTCGCCCAAAATCAGCGCGGCAAATAGGGCAACGAGAACGAGATCGCCGATGACCCAGAAGATTTGGGTCGAAATAACGTCGCCGTAACGCAACGCTAAAAAGTAACCGATGTCGATCAGCGCGGCCGCAAAGCCGCATAGAACGGCGTATTTGAGGGAGGGGCCGCTCATGCCCTTCAGAACGTCGATTTTCAAGCCGTACTGGGCGACAAGGCAGCCTATCCCCAAAATAAGGAGAATGACGAGCGTCATGACGAACGTGAAGCCGAAGGGGTTTGTGCCGGGCATGCCGAGCTTGGTGGTGACGGTATAGGTCGTGCCTCCGATGACGGTGAGCGTCGCGAAGAGGAGCCATAAGCCGTTCATGAAGGCACCTTCGTTATGAGAAGGACAGAAACGATGCCGAAGACGATGCCCAAAGCTTTTGTCCACGTCATAAGATCGCCCAAGAACAAGACGGCGCAGAGGGCGAAAGCGACGATGCTGCCGACGGCCCAAAAAACCTGCGACGAGATGGCCGAGCCGTAATGCATGGCGAGGAAGATGCAGATGTTGGTCAACGTCGCGCCGCAGGCGGACAAAGCGACGTAGCGAAGCGTGCGTGCGTTGAGGCCCTTCGTGACCTCGACGTTAAATCCGTACTTGGCGGTTAAAAAGCAAATGCCCATGAGGATAAGAATCAGCGACGTCATCGAGATCATAAAGCCGATCGGATTGACGGCGCCCGCGCCGAGCTTCACGCCGGTGTTGTAAAAAACGCTGCCGAGGACGGCGAGGCTGACAAAAAGCAACCACTGGGGCGACATGGGGCTTAGCCTTTCAGCGCGGGGTTGGGGATGTCGGCGGGAATAAAGCCGTAGTGTTTCAGCCAGCGCAGATCGGCCTCGAAAAAGGTGCGCAGGTCGGGAATGCCGTATTTGAGCATGGCGAGGCGTTCGATGCCCATGCCGAAAGCGAAGCCTTGGTATTTATCGGG
>CAYUPD010000163.1:0-3660 GCA_964446645.1 uncultured Rhodospirillaceae bacterium | reverse complement strand
CCGAAAGCTTACTTGTTTTCAGCAATTCCTCGGCCGAGGCGAAAGGATCGTCCAGCACAGGGTCCATAAAGAGCCGTGCCATGAGGTTGACGACGACGAGTTTGCGCCCGTCTTTGAGGGCGACGATATAAGAGCCGCTACCGGGGGTTCCTTTGGGATAATTGAGAGGTCGAATAATGCGGGGTTCGTTATCGATGGCGAGCATAAGCTCGCGCTGGGCCCACGCATGATTGCCGAGGGTAAGGCAATCGACGCCGACGTCGAAATACTCATGGGCCATCTTCAAGGTAAGGCCGAATCCGGAAGTCGAATTTTCGGCATTCACGACGACGGCATCGGGCCGGAGGCGTTCGATAAGCTCCGGCAAGCGTTGTTTAAGGCCGTCGCGGCCCGTGCGTCCCATAACGTCGCCGAAAAACAAAATCCTCATATGTCCCTCTCTTCTTTGTCATTCCGGAAGCCGCGAAGCGGCTGTCCGGAATCCCATTTTTATTTTGCTCAATTGCCGTTACACACCCCATCGCCGAACAAAGTCGCCATCCCGCACGCCGACCCGAACAAAGAGACGGCGTCGTTTTTCTGCTCCTTGATTTTCGCGAACGTCTGCGTCCGCGCGGCAACGTCGCCGTAAATTTTGCGCAAGTAGAGTTTGTAATTTTCCGCGCGCGTAACGCCGCTCGTTCCCTGAGCGAGCGCCGGGCAGCTCGCGTCCGGAAAAGTATCCGGAGCCGGAGCGTTGATATAAGCGACGAAGCGGCGGGAATAATCGGTTTTGATGGCGTTTGCGCCGGTGCGGCGGGCGTAAGGATTGAGGTTTTCGAGGCCGTAAGGGTAAGCGTTGAAGAAAGGGCACCCGGCGGCATCGGCGGAGCCTACGCTTTTGCGGTCGTCCTTGGGACGCGAGACGGTCTGGTAGAGGTAAGAGGTAGCGCCCGCGACGAGGAAGCGGAGATTGACGTTTTGTTTTTCGACGGCGTCTGCGGCGAGGGATGAGGCGGCGTAGCGTTGGACAAAATTGGCGCCGGCGCCGAAACCGGCAACGACGATTTCCTTAAGGTTGGGAAAAGAGGCGCGGTCGGACAAAACCATGAGAAGAAGATCGACGACGGTAAAAGAGCTGACGCTGCGGTAGCCCGAGACGAGCATAGAGTCGTCGCCCCTGCTCCAAGCCAAAACCTGCCATGCGGCAAAGGCGCGGCCTTTGTCCGGCAGAAAATCCGAAAACCGAACGATATCCGAAGGCATCAAAAATTGCGGGGCAAGGACGATAAGCGAGGCGTTTTGGGCTCCGGCCAAAGCGGCGACGGTAGAAAGAGCGGTCGAAGCGTCGCGGGATTCGTCGTGAATGACGATGACGGCGCGGGAGACGCCCGTCTGATCGCCGTCCAAGGGGCGGCTTAGGGCGAGAGGGATAAGTTGAGGCTCGGAGTCAGGTGGAGCGTCGAGAGGAAGGACGGGAAAATAAGAAGTAGCGGGAACGACCTCGGCGGCGCGCGCTGGGAAGGGCGCGGTCAGAAGGAAAATCGCGAGGAAAAAAAGAATCCGCATGACGGGAACAACTAAAGGCCTTCGGCTCCGATTCTGCAAGGAAGATAAGCGGGAGCAAGCCGATAGAATTGCTGATTCTTTTGCCTTTGCCAGAGTGTTTCAAATTTTATAGACTGGCGCGCGTATTTTACGGAATTTCAAAAGGAGCGATAGTCATGGTTGCGCCGCATAAATTGTATTCGCCCGAGAACGTCGCGCAAGCATTCCAAACCGCGACCCGCGAGACGACCTTCAGGAATTTTTTGGGGATAATGATTGACGGAGCGACTGAGTTGACCGACATGGATATGCTGGTCAACTCCGAGTTCATCGACGCTCTTTCCGCGTTTGTCGTAGCGCGCGTGCCACAAAAACCCGAGGAATCCCACCCCCCAAGAAGAGGCCCCAAAAGTTCGGCCAAACCAACGGCATACCTTTCGGACGTTAACTGCGCGCTGGCCTGCCGGTTCATCCGCCGCGTTGCCAAATTAAGTCCGTTAAAAATATCCGATCTTGCGGCCTCCAACGTTAAAAAAGCATGCGACATAGCATCGGCCGACAAGACCGGCGAAAAATTTGAATACACGATCAAAACTCTCTGCGCCGTCGTCGAAAACAGCGTCGACAAGACGGACGCCGATTACGGCCCATTGCTTCTAACGTTCATAGCCGCGACGGAAGATGACGATATAAGACAGAGGGCAGTTAACGCCTTCGACGCGTATATCCAAACCAAAAAAGAATTTATAGACTGTCCGTTGGTTCAAAAAACCGAATACGCGATCGACGCGCTCCGGCAACGTCCGGAGTCAACTTCGACGTCGCGCGCCGACAAAGAAAGGGCGCTTCTCAATAAAATGACCGAGGCGCTTTTGTTTATGCAAGAAACGATAAACGACCCCGACGCGCCTCTGGCCAGAATAACCTATACGCTTAAGCGGCCGCCGCTGGCGGAAAATTCGGCAAGGTAGTTTCGCGCGGCTTGCATTTTTCGCCTGTTTTGCGAGACTGGGCGGCAGCCCCGGTTAACAGGCGTATTCCAGCGATGACGGTTCTTACCTCCCATCAGAAGACGAAGATATTGACGTCCGACGTGCGCCTGCTGATTAAGGCGCTCGAGGGAAAGGCGCGTGTGGTCGGAGGAGCGGTGCGCGACGCGCTGATGGAGCGCGAGGTAGGAGATATTGATTTAGCGACATCGCTGCCGCCGGATAAAGCGATCCAAAATCTGAACGCGGCGGGGATCAAAACGGCGCCGACGGGTCTGGCGCACGGAACGGTGACGGCGATTGTGGATCGCAAGGGATACGAGATCACGACGTTGCGGCGCGATGCAGAGACGGACGGGCGTCGCGCGAAAGTGATTTTCACGGACAACTGGGAAGAAGACGGAAGTCGCCGCGATTTTACGATGAACGCGCTGTATGCGGACACGGAAGGAAACGTGGTCGATTATTTCGAAGGATTGGAAGACGCGAAAGCGGGCCGGGTAAAATTCATCGGCGACGCGCGGGCGCGGATACGCGAAGACGTGCTTCGCATTTTGCGTTTTTTCCGGTTTTACGCGTGGTTTGGCAAGGGCGAGGCGGATAAAGAAGCGCTCGAGGCGTGCCGGGATTTGGCGGCGTTGATACCGAATTTGTCGGCTGAGAGAATAGCAAAAGAGTTTATGAAGCTTTTGGGAGCCGATAATCCCCTGCCCGCGCTGAAGCTGATGGAAGGCGCGGGAGCTTTAAGTCAATTCATGCCTGCGCCGGCGGATTTCACGCGCCTGCAAACGCTGCTGGAGGCAGAGAGCGCGCACAAAGCGAGGCAAACGGCGCTCGTGAGGCTGGCGGCATTGCTGCCGCAGGACGAGAGCGCGGCGTATGGATTTGCGCAAAGGCTGAAGTTTTCGAACCGCGACGCGGCGACGTTGTGCACGCTTGCGGGACTGCCCGCGATCATGCGCGAGAGGCCTTCGCCTGCGGGTTTAAGAGAGCTGATCTACAGGTACGGCGCGGAAAGCTGCCGGAACGCGGCGTTTCTGAACGGCGGAAAGATAACGGAAGCGCATGTGGAAAAAATGACCAGCGCCGTCAGCGAAACAGAGGTTACGACGACGCTGCGCAAGAAATAGCCGATAAACCCGCC
>CAYUPD010000162.1:502-3665 GCA_964446645.1 uncultured Rhodospirillaceae bacterium | reverse complement strand
GAGCACAACCTTGCCAAGGTTGGGGTCGCGAGTTCGATCCTCGTCGCCCGCTCCATTTTCTTACGCTTTCGGTTCATATTTTTCCCCGATTGAGGGACGCGAAGAGCTTTAACCCCGCGAATCGCCTATTGAATCTTCCTTCCGCCGTTGACAGGCCTTTTTTTTCGTGTAAGAGGTCTCGAACTTAAGAAAAAACCTCATCATTCGAAGCCAAGGAGACGAAAAACGTGTCGAAAGCCGAGTGGGGACAAAAGCGCATTTGCCCGGGCTGTGGGAAACCATATTACGATATGAAAAAAAATCCCCCTGTCTGCCCGGCATGTAAAACACAATTCGATCCCGAAAATCTGTCGCGCGCGCGTCGCGGTCGCGCCGTAGAGAAAAAGGTTGCGGTCAAGGAAGAGGCGGAGGACGTTATCGACGGCCTTCCCGTCGCTGCCGAGTCCGAAGAGGCGGTGATCGAAGACGCCGAAGAGCTTGCGGACGAAGCCGTCGAGGAAGTCGTCGAAGTCGTCGAAGAAGAGCGGTAAAATACCCGCTTCTTTGCCGCCAAGAAAGGAGAGGGCCTCGATGAAAATCGTCTTTTTTTGCCCTCCCGTAACCGTCGTCAACGGCGGAATCAAGCACATATTCCGCATGGCCGAGGCGCTGATCGCGCAAGGCCGCGATGCTGCCGTTTTTGAACAAAACGGCCAGCGTCCGTCGTGGTTCGCGTCGACCGCGCCGATCATGGGGCAGGGCGTCTTTATGCCGTCGGCCGAGCATGTGTACGTTCTTCCCGAAGACCAGCCGCATATTCTGGCTGATTTCGCGAAACTTCCGCAGCGTAAGGTCATCTATAGCCAAAATCATTTCTACGGCGCTTTGGGGATTAAAGACGCCGCGAGCTACGCCGATTACGGCGTAACCGACATTTTATGCAGCAGCCGCACGATCTACGATCATTGCCGCCTGCGTCATCCTGCCGTGCGTGCCCATATCGTGCCGTGCATGGTCGATCCGGCGCAGTTTCGTTCCGCGCCGCAGAAGCGCAAAACAATCGCCTTCATGCCGCGCAAAAGAGCCATCGAAGCCGCGTATATCCGCGATATGTTCCGCTTTTCGCATCCGGAATGCCGCGATTGGGAATGGGTCGAAATCGCGAATGTATCCGAAGCCGAGGCGGCCCGACGAATGGGTGAGGCGAAGGTTTTTTTGTCTCTGAGCCGCCTCGAAGGATTCGGCCTGACGCCGCTCGAAGCGATGGCATCGGGGTGCGTCGTCGCGGGCTTTACGGGCATCGGAGGGCGCGAATACGCGACGGCAGAAAACGGATTTTGGGTTGCCGAAGACGATTTTCCGGCGGCTGTCGAGGCCTTGGCGAAGGCCGTTAAATTAAGCGATGCCACGGGGGAGAAAATAGACTCTTACCGTGCATCCTGCCAAAAAACGCTGTCGCTCTATACGCCCAAGACATTCAAGAACGGCGTCAAGAACGCCTGGGACGCTATTTTTGCGTCGTAAGCCGCGCGGTCGCGGTTTCTAAAGCATCGCGAAGCCGACGCATCATCTCGTCGCGGGGAAGTCCGGGCGGAATAGAAGGCAGTATCTCGACGGTAATCAGCCCCGGCTTTTTATAGAAAGCGTTTTTGGGCCACAGAAGGCCGGAATTTAAAGCCACGGGTACGATAGGAATGCGAAGGTCTTTGTATAGGGCCGCGATGCCGCTTTTAAAGGGGCGAGAGTCGCCGACGGCGACGCGCGTGCCTTCGGGGAAGATGACGATGGGGCGGCCTTCCTTGACGGCTTTTCGCGCCGCCGAGAGCATGATGTGAAGAGCCTTCATCCCGGCGCTGCGGTCGATGGGGATGGAGCCCGAGAGGGTCATGTACCAACCGATGACGGGAATGCGGAGCAGCTCTTTTTTCAGGACGACGGCAGGATCGTTAAAAAGGAGATGGAGCTTAAACGTCTCCCATTCGGACTGGTGCTTGCAGGCGACGATGCAAGAGCCTTGGGGAATAAGCTCGCGGCCGAGGACCCGATAACGAATGCCGCCTGCGTGTTTTTCGACCCAAGCGACGGAAGCGAGCCAAAAATAAATACAGGAGACGAGTTTTCTGCGCGGCAGAGCGAGCGAGCCAAGCATCGAAACGCTCAAAACAAGATTTGCGCCATAAAAAGTGAGGTTAAACCAAAGAGCGCGCAGAAAAGTCATGGGGCGGAGCCTTGCTCGTCGATTTTTGAGATTCGAAGCCAAACGCCCAGCCGTGCAGCGAGGTATTTGCTGTATTCGCGTATAAGCAGCAAAACGGTGCCGGGATGCCTGTTCCATTCGTAAAGCTTGACGTTATCGGGTGAGACAGGAAATGGAACGATGGCAACCTCCGGCAGCGCCGCGCGGAAAAGAAGAAGGCTGCGCGGCATGTGGTAGTTGGCGGTGACGAGGCGGAAGGACGAAAAACCCTCGGCTTTGAGCCAATCGCGGGTTTCCTCGACGTTGCCCGAGGTGCTGTTGGCCCTATAGCCTAAAACGACGCAGCAGGCGCGCAAGTCGTCGGGAATGCCGAGCGGCCTAAAGACGTTTCCTAAAGACAGATTTTTGTGCACGCCCGAGATGAAAAGCTTTTTTCCGTGTCCGGCCTTGAGAAGTTCGACTCCGGTGGCGACGCGCTCGCTGCCGCCGGTCAGGACGACGATGGCCTCGGCGGGATCGAGGGGCGCGTGGATATCGGGTTCCTGCAAGGAAACGACGTTGCTCACGAAAGCGAAGAACCCGTACAGCCATCCCCCCGCCAAAAGGACGCAAACCGAGAGGAGAAGGAGCGAGGCCTTTTTCATGGAAATGTCTCGATCAGGCGCATGACGGAAAGCCGCGCGGTGATAGTGGCAATAACGACGGCGCAGACGGGAACGAGAAGGGAGGCAAAGCCGACGCCCGTCCAATGAATCCAGCCGAGCGACGAAAGATTGGCGAGATTCTGGGTCGAGAAAAAGAGAAGGCCCGTTAGGATGAGGGCCGCCAGAAAACCGGCGATAGCGGCGCGCGAGGAGAGGTACAACGCCAAATCCCGAAAGTGGCGGGCGATGTCGATATTTTCGGCGCCCATGAGATGGAGAAGCGAGATAGTTTCGCGCTCCGTAGCGATGATGGTCCGGCAAATAAGGCCGACGGCGATGGCGA
>CAYUPD010000162.1:0-492 GCA_964446645.1 uncultured Rhodospirillaceae bacterium | reverse complement strand
GCCCGTAAGCGCAATGGTGAGGCCGCCCAGCAGAGTCAAGCCGCGCACGAGGCGCCAAACGTCTTTGGTCCAATCGCCGTGGTTATTGACGCGGACGTCGCCAGAAAGAGGTTTGAGAACGCTCTGAACATTCGAAGCGTTGAGGGCCGAGCCGGGCTTGCGCGCCACGTCGATCAACGTCGGTAGGGGGATGTCGTTAAGAAGCTCGGTTTTGTCGAACCATGGGTTTAAAAGGCGCTCGACATCGTTGTCCGGCACGAGGGTCGCGGTTTCGACCTCCGGCATCGCGCGCAGGAGGGACAGAGCCTGCTTGGCGCGTTCGTCCTGAGGCAGAGAAGACTCGTCGCCCGCAGAAGGAATTTCGATTGTCAGAAGGGTTTCCGCCGAACGTCCCCAAAGATAGCTCGCCGTAAGAAGGACGGCCTCGGCCGCCATGGCGAAGGTCGCGATAAAAACCATGATGCCGACGATGGCGGCGAAAGACCGGCCGAG
>CAYUPD010000161.1:0-3684 GCA_964446645.1 uncultured Rhodospirillaceae bacterium | reverse complement strand
ACGGAGGGGTCGTTACCCTGAAAAAAATTAAGTTAGAAAACGGCAAAGAAGCATGCCGTGCGGAAGTAGTAGGGCGTAACGCCTCTTTAAATCTAAAACTTCAAGAGGCGTTGGAAGGGTCTGTCTCCATAGAAGAATTGTCGACCAGAAGCATACAGGCCTACGTGACGGGGAGATTTGCCGAGCAGTTCGACTTCAAGATATCGCATGACCATTCGATTCCCGATCGGTTGGATCTCGTTTTGTCGTTAACCAATGATGAATCCTGTATGCAAGACGTAAAGGTTTCTTAAGGATTGGATTCCAATATTTGGTTAACGACAGATTCTCTAGTGTTTGCCCGTCCCTTGTCCAGTATCAGAGGAAACGCCCATGGATGACCTTTTAAAAGACTTCCTCACCGAAACGTCCGAGAACCTTGCAACGTTGGACGTTGAGATAGTCAATCTCGAACAAAATCCCAACGATCCGGAACTCATCGGCAGCATTTTCCGCCTCGTTCATACCATCAAGGGAACGTGCGGATTTTTAGGGCTGCCGCGGCTTGAGCATCTCGCGCACGCGGGAGAGAATGTATTGGGCAAGTTCCGCGATCACGAGCTTGAGGTGACGCCGGTTGCCGTCGATCTGATTTTAGCGTCGATCGATCGCATCAAATATTTGCTGGGATATCTCGAAGAGCACGAAAAAGAGTCTGACGAAGGCAACGACGAAGACCTTATCTCGTCGCTTAACGCCATGGCCGAGGGGAAAAAGGGAGGACAATCTGCTGCGCCGAAGGCGGCCGAACTGGCAGCGCCCGCCGCGTCCTCCGCCGCTGCGCCAGCGGCCGGCGTTCCGGACGAGTTCGGATTTGTTCCCGTTCCGGCGGGGAATATAGCGGCCTTGGAAGCGAACATGACGACCGGGAAGAAAGAGGAGGCTCCAAGCGCTCCGGCGGCGGCCGAGGCTCCGAAGCCGCAGGCGAAAGCGCCTACCGCTCCGATTAAGCCGTCCGTTGACGAGCAACCTGGGAAGACTGCGACGACCTCGGTTGCCGATCAGTCCATTCGCGTCAACGTGGATCAGCTTGAAACGTTGATGACGACCGTCAGCGAATTGGTTTTGACGCGCAATCAGTTGCTGCAAATTCTGCGCGGGCAGAAAGACAGCGCGTTTGCGTCTCCGTTGCAGCGGTTGAATCAGGTCACGTCCGAATTGCAAGAAGGCGTGATGAAGACGCGCATGCAGCCGATAGGAAATGCGTGGGCGAAACTGCCGCGCATCGTGCGCGATCTGGCTCACGAATTGAACAAGAAGATCGACCTGCAAATGCTCGGCGCCGAGACGGAACTCGACCGGCAGGTGCTGGAGCTGATTAAAGATCCGTTGACCCATATGGTGCGCAATTCCGCGGATCACGGGATCGAGCTTCCGGCCGACCGCGTGCGCGCGGGCAAGCCCGAGATCGGCGTGATTACGTTGAATGCGTATCACGAGGGCGGGCACATCATCATCGACATCGTCGATGACGGCAAGGGACTTCCTGTTGACAAAATAAAGACGAAGATTCTCGAGAAGAATCTTGCGAGCAAGAATGAACTGGAGTCCATGACCGAGCAGCAGATCATGCAGTTCATTTTCAAGCCGGGGTTCTCGACGGCCGAAAAGGTGACGTCGGTTTCGGGTCGCGGCGTCGGCATGGATGTGGTGCGAACGAACGTCGAGCGTATCGGCGGCACGGTCGATTTTAAGTCGATTGTCGGCAAGGGGTCGTCGTTCTCGATCAAAATTCCGCTGACGTTGGCGATTGTATCGGCGCTGATTGTCGAATGCGCGAGCGAACGTTTTGCCATACCGCAGATAAGCGTCGTCGAGCTTGTGAAGGCCTCGCCGACAAGCGAGCACCGGGTCGAGCTTATCAACGAGACTCCCGTGCTGCGTTTACGCAACCGTTTGTTGCCGCTTGTGAGTCTGAGAAAGACGCTTAAGTTGGGCGACGAAGGCATAAAGACCGACAGCGATATGTTCATCGTCGTTGTACAGGTCGGAAGCTCGAATCTCGGCGTCATCGTCGATCGGGTGTTTGACACCGAAGAAATCGTCGTCAAGCCGGTGGCGCCCATACTGCGCAACATCGATCTGTTTTCTGGCAACACGATATTGGGTGACGGCAGCGTCATCATGATTTTGGATCTCAATGCCATTATCGCCTATGCGGGCAACGTCAGCCATGCGGCGCAGACGCAGGCGACGGCGTCGACCCAAGCGATACGAGGCGGGAACACGCAATCCCTGCTGTTGTTCCGTGCGGGAGAGGGCGCGCAAAAAGCGGTTCCGTTGTCGCTTGTGGCGCGTTTGGAGGAAATCGACCGCAAGACGATCGAGTATTCGGAAGGCGTTCCGATGGTTCAATATCGGGGCAAGCTTATGCCCCTTATCCCTATCGAGGCGGGGAAAGAAATTCCCAAAGAGGGGACGCAAGCCGTTCTTGTCTTTGCGGACAAAGACAAGCACATGGGGCTTATGGTGGACGAAATCCTCGACATTGTCGAAGAGCGGCTGCAGGTCGATTTGTCCGGGCGTCGGCAAGGGACGTTGGGAACATCGATCATCTCCGGCAAAGCGACCGACGTTGTGGATGCGGCATATTATCTGTCGCAGGCCTTCCAGAACTGGTTTGGCGAAGACGAGGGGGCGTTCGAGGGAGAGAATATCCGGCGAGTCCTTCTTGTGGACGACAGCCCGTTCTTCCGCAATCTTCTGACGCCGTTATTGACGGTGGCGGGGTTCGATGTGACGGCGGTTGAGACGGCGGACGAGGCTTTAAAGCTTCAGGAGGACGGCATCGCGTTTGACGCCATCGTGAGCGACATCGAAATGCCGGGAATGAACGGCTTCGATTTTGTCTCGAAGTTGCGCGGCAGCGACAGCAAATGGAGCAAGTTGCCGATCTTCGCCATGTCGTCGCACGCGACGCCGCGCGATCTTGAGAGGGGGCGGCTTGCGGGGTTCACGGATTACGTCGCAAAATTCAACCGGGAGGGGTTGCTGAATGCGTTGCATGAGACACTGAAACAAGGAGAGGTTCACCATGAGTAATCTTCCCGTTCCTTCGTCCTCGACGGCGGTTACCTCGGCGCAGAGCGCGGCCGAGGGGATGTTCGTGACCATGACGGTGGCGGACCAGCTTTTCGGCATACCCGTTCTGAAGGTTCAGGACGTGTTGGGGCCGCAGCATGTTGCGCATGTTCCGTTGGCGCCGCCGGAGGTGCTTGGGTCCTTGAATTTGCGAGGACGGATTGTGACGGCCGTCGATGTGCGGACGCGTCTTGGGCTTCCGCCGAATCCGAACAAAGCGCAGAGCATGAGCGTCGTGGTCGATCACGACGGCGAGTTGTACAGCTTGGTTGTCGATAAGGTCGGCGAAGTGATGAGCTTGCCTGCGTCCGACTACGAAAGGAACCCGTCGACTCTCGATCCCCGGTGGCAGGAGGTATCGAACGGCGTATATAGATTAAAGGGGAATTTGCTGGTTGTTCTCGATGTTTCGCATTTTCTATGCTTTGAGAAGGCGCGGGCGGCATAGGGCCCTAGGGAGGGGTTTGTTGGGGGGAGACGGATGAAAGAGGCCGGCGCCGTGCGCCGTTTTTTTCTTTATCTCGTCTTTACCTATTAGAGGCTATGATGCGGGGGAGCGTCGGG
>CAYUPD010000160.1:0-3706 GCA_964446645.1 uncultured Rhodospirillaceae bacterium | reverse complement strand
CGCTCTACGGCTCACATGGGGCGCCGCGTGCTCCGCTCAACAGCCCCGAGAGAGCAGCCCTAAATAGCCGAGTGCCGAGTCCAAGCCGCAAGGTGCAGGACGAACGCGAGGTCTATAGCGCCGCGGTCCTACGCGGCGAGCGAGGGAGTGTCAGCGACCGCAGCGGCAAACCCCCGAAAACAGCCCTAAAACCGAGTTTTCCACACTGTGGAAACATTTTTTCCATTGTGTGGAAAAATCTCGAAAACTTTTTCCATTGTGTGGAAAAAACGCGAAAAAGTTTTCCATTGTGTGGAAAACTTTTGGGGCGGCTCAGCCCATAATGTCACAGGCAAGCGTTCTATCTAGTATGATTATCTTACGCGATGAAAACGACCTGAGTGTAGAGGGTTGTGGCGGAAAGAGGCTATGCGGTCAGGTCGCAAAGAAGACGATTCCTATTTCTTTGTCTTGTTCACCTTTTCTTCGACAGTGGACAGACGAATAGAATGCTCTCTCAGCAGCAAATCTTGCTCCTGATTCTTATCGACGGATTTCTGTGCTCCACTCTGTAGATCTATAATGCAGTCTTTTTGTGCGCCAGCCGTAGTGTCGATCCTTACAAGGTCGAGACGAGCACCCAACATCAACCACGCGGTCATGGCGATAACTGATCCGAAAAGCCATTCAACCCAATGCTCTTCCAAGTGTGTTCTAATTAATCGGCCAGCACTAACCTTTCGCCTTCTTTTGGAAGTCGGCTCGCGAAGCTCTTCGCCTCCTTCCGTAGAGGGTGAAAGCGCAATCTGATCATCGACTGTTGCCTCACAGTCGATTTTCTTAATGTAGCGGGAATAGTTTTCCCTTGCTGCTACCGACTTTCCAACATGCCTGCCTCGCTTGTTCATTTAGCCCTCGATATAGTTGCTATTCAGCCAAGGCAGATATTTTTTGTGTGTGAAGCCATCAGCTTTAGAGATAAAATCATCAAACTCAATTTGAGTCGAAGCCTCTAGAAATGGCTCAAAATAGCGCTGATAATCGATAGACATAAATATTTCGTTAACATCAGCCTTTTTAATAACACTAAATATGGCGTTGTCATAGTCGTTGACATCTTGCTTTACGAGGGCCTCCTCAACTGCCAGCCGTTTTGAAAAGCTTAAATTAATATCGTTAATTCCCCCCAGGGTCTGACCAATCGTTTTATCAACAAACCGCTTCGCTAGCTGTTCGATTTTAAAAATATACCTCTTAACATAGCCAAGCCGGACAATTTCTTTTATTTTAAATATCCGCATTATTCCGTTTATAACCTCGGAATTAAACTTTTGTTGCAGCCTTGTTGTGTCGGCAGGCGTAAATTCTCCTCCATAATTTATCTCCATAATAATATTTGAATTGTCAATGCGCAGGGTGTCGTTCGTTGCATCATTTTGCAAAATCTTTTTTCCGACACCGCTTCTAACGGTGGGGAAAATATTGGGACTAAAAAAAGCCCCTTTTGAATACAGCAGGTGGTCTACCATCTGCCCAATCTGGTCCTCGATTGAAAAATTGGCGCGGAAACGAATTCCCATCACAACACCAATAAGGTTTTCATCAACTTTTTCTATCATGATTTATCTCCCAATTGTCTTGCGCGGTTGCACGGTAGTTGGCGTCCAAAGCGGGATACAGGGCGAGGAGGGCGGCGAGACGGCGGGCCATTTCGGTGACATAGCGGACTTCGTCGGTTGTGAGACTGCGCTTTAGCAGTTCTTTTTCGCGGTAGGAGAGCCATTTCTTTATGACCTGATAGCCGCCGATGGTTAAATCCCAGACGGCTTGGGGGACATTCCGCCAGCAGGTGCGCTCGTTCAAGAAAATGTCGAGCATGCCGTTTCCTTGGTCGGCGATCTTGCCGCGTCCGGGCATTGTAACGCCACCCTTTCCGCCGTGGCCCCATCCGGCCGTCAGTTCCAAATCGCCGCCTGCGATGTCGGCGGACTTCCCGTCCGCGCGGCGGAAAACGGCGATTTCCTTGAGATCGGCGCGGATTTTTCCGGTGGTGGCTCCATCCACGGGCGTTTCGGTATCGAGTAGCGCGGCGACCTGACGGCCCAGCGCGGCGGAGGCAAGCAACGCGGCCTTTCCCTTCGGCAATGGAATGCGCAGCCAGTCTTGGCGGATGCCGTCGGCGTTTTCCGAAAGGTACGCGGGGGAATATCCAATCGCTAGGGCGTGCATCCAAATCAATTCGGCGGTCGTTGCGTCCGCGCCGGGCTCGGGAAGGCCCAGCGAGGCCAAATAGGAGCGGGAAAGAGGCGAGAGGTTGGCAGACAGTTCGCCGGTTTTCTCGTCCAGAAGGGTGGCCGTTTTATCCTTTGATCGAGCAGTTTTGTGAGGAGTGGAATCCTTTAAGCGCAAGGGATAGTAATAGGCATGGCCTTTCAAAAAGTCGTTGTCGCCCAATATGGATGTGAAAAACAGCGGGAATCCTTCTGGGTGCGCAACGCCAACGGGCCGCGTCATGAGAAAGCGATTGTTTTGCCAGCATTGAGCCCACAGATTGGGGCGGGGTTCATTCCAAATCGGACGCACGGAAGTGAAATAGCACCAGCGAGTATCAAAGGGGCGCAACGCATATCGCACAAGCTGCTCGGGTTTGAAGCCTTCATCCTTCAATATCTTTGCGCGAGCGCTGCGAGCATTGTAGCGGGCTGCATCTTGCGTTAGCGGGTGAGACTCTTTTGCAAGGTCGTCAAAAGTGGCTTCTGTGTCAAAGTAGCGCTCCATGCGGGCAGAGAGGTCATCGCTGCTTTCGCCCATTAATGCGCCCCCGCGTTTTTCCATCAGGCCATTAATGGGCGCGGCTGCGCACAGTTCACTTAATTTGGGCCAAGTAAGATAGGCGGCGGTGACATCGGAAGGCTTGAAGGTATAGCGGTTGTCCTTGTTCGGCTCGGCCAGCTGGAATTGCGCATCGAAGTCGGGCGCGGAGAGACTGGCGAGGAGTTCTTCGCGTTTTTTCGTGCCCCAGAATTGGCGAAAGAGGACTTGCGGCGCTGGGGTTGGGGATTTCTTGACGAGGGTGGCAATGGCGGTGCCGACGCGGATGCCTTCGCGGTTCCACTCGGTGGAAAAAACGGAAGGATCTGGCTTGCCGTCGGGGGTTAGTTTGCCGGTTTCGCGGCTGTCGCCATTCATGCAATCAAACCAAAGCCGGTCGAAGTGGCTGGCGAGGCTTTGGCGCATGACGACATAGGACGGATCGCCGAGAAAGGAGAAATTTGAGATGAAAGAAACGACGCCGCGTCCGCCGTGTTCGGCGATGCGTTTTTCGGCGAGGCGGAAGAAACGGATATACAGGTCGTCGAGATTGAATTTCTTTATTTTCCAATCGGCGACGAGGCCCTTTTTATAGTCGGCGATGAGGTTGCCTTCCTCTTCGGGGCTGACGCCGTCGAAGGCGTTGTAAGGGGGATTGCCGAGGATGACGAGTATGGGTTTCTCACGCTTTACCTTTTCGGCGGCGTCGCGTTCGGCGGCCAATTCGGGGAAGGAGAGCAGGTTTTGCTTGGCCTTTTCCTCGGGCGGTTCCCAACCGGTTAGGGAGTTGGTGAGGAAGACGCCGGGGCGTTCGGCGCGTTTGTCGTCGAGGGGTGCGCCGAGGGATTCGAGGAGGAGGCCAAGTTGTAGGTGGGCGACGACAAATGGGGCGGGCATGATCTCGAAGCCGTAGATG
>CAYUPD010000159.1:2630-3716 GCA_964446645.1 uncultured Rhodospirillaceae bacterium | reverse complement strand
GCTACCTCTATTTATTTTTTCTTTCGCATAAAAGCAACCATTTGTTTTATAAAAATAAAAACGACAAGAGGGAGCAGCAGCGAACTTCGTCCTTCATTTCCCCTCCCCTTGAGGGAGGGGAACGGAATAACGACTGATCAGTCGTTATTCCGAAGGGGCGGGGTTAGTGGTAGCCATGAATACTACTATTTCCAGTTCTTTCCCTTAATGGGCGGGGTTATCGTTCTTCTCCCCTCTCCTTAAGGCCCGTCTTTCTTCGTCATTCCGGAAAATTTGCCGCATAGCGGCAAATTTATCCGGAATCCCATTTTCTTTTTCTTCTCTTTCTGAGGGGCCATGAACCCCGCTTTTTCCGGCGTCATGCCAGCGCAGGCGGGCATCCATCTTTTTGAGGCGGCAAAAAGCCTCAAGCATGCTCCAGAGCACGCCCTATATATAGTGTGTGGTCGATTTTACCCAATAATTATTAAGAATTGTCCCAACCCTTTGATTTTGCAGATAAAGGAATGTTCCTTAACCAATGTGATTTTTACCTTGACTTCGGGGGCGGTCTGCGATAAAATGCGCGTCCTATGTCCGGTGGGCGGGCATAGGCGAGGACGAGGGGCGTTGCGAAGAGGAGAAGTGGGCGATGACCTGACGAAGAACTTAAGAGACGGAGAAGATGTCTGGCTAACAGGGTGTTTCGAACGCTCTCTCGCGAAAAACGCGGCTCCTTTTGGAACATAGGACTTGTTAGCAATGCGAAGTGGCACCGTTTGTGCTGCCCCATAGTCGAGATGGGTGTACACACATAAGCACCCGCCAAGAAAACAAAGTTAACTTAGTCAAAACATGGTATAAAGCCTGCGATTCCCCTTTATTCTTCGCAACGCGCAGGGCTTTTTCATGGCAAAAAAAATCAAAGAGCCTTTTGTAAGTATGCCATGCGTATATCGAGTATAGGGATGGCATACTAATTACCACCATGGATAAGGTCTCACTCATAGGAAGTTGCCGAGAGCAACCCCGCCAAGGAGCAGTAGAGCTCCAAGAAAGAGCATCTCGAAGCGTCGTTTTCTCAGGTTCGATTCAAGTGCTTGGCTC